>JALOTI010000006.1 GCA_025457985.1 Leptospira sp. | reverse complement strand
GGTATGAGCATCATATCACTAGCGATTAGGTCCGCACCGTGTTCCTTTTCGGAAAGGCCAAATGCGAAAATTTCACCATCTTCTAATAATTTTGCAGTTTTGTTTTTAATCTTTTCATTTTTGCTGATCCATATTGGGCCAACACCTAACATCGATACCTGCCAAGTATACCAATAACAAAGCCCATAAAATCCTAAAATTTCATTAAACGCCATAATTCGATTGGAATCCCAACGTGAATCTGGGGCACCGTAACCCTTAGGAGTTAAAAGAGTTGCAAAAACTTTTTCTTTTTTAACAAACTCCAAAAAATCCGAATACCATACTTTATCATGGTCATCCTTCATGAGTTTCAATTTACCTTTTGTCTCGAAAAACTCGATCGTCTTGAACATCAGGTTTCTAGACTTTTCATCTAAATGCTCAAATTTTTCTGTTTTGGGATTTAATAACTTCATGGATAACCTCTACACAATTATCAGAACTTTGGAGATTCGGTCTTATTGTGTAAAGGTAAATCGAAGGATTATCGGAGATAAGTGATTTTAAAAAAACAAGAGAACAATGTTAACTAAAGATTTTTCCGCTTGATGGAGGAAATGTTTTTACTAATTCCTCCACCATTTTTGTTTCGATTATTTCAAAAGAAAAGAATAACTGATTTCAATCTCTTCCTTGGCCTTAAAAAACAAAAGTGAAGGATTCTCGAGTTTATAATCAGAAAACTTTGTTACTAACTTTCCATCTACCTGTACATTGCCATTTGTTTCCACAGCCGTTGCATCCGATTGAAAGGGTTTTGTTATCCCACGTATTGTAAGATTTCCTTTTACTAAATACTTTTCTCCCTGATTCTCGATCGAAGAGACCTGAATTTGGATTTGCGAAAAATTAGGATGGCCCAAAATTTCATGAATATGATCATCTCGTCCTGAGTCTCCTGAACTAATCTTTGTTATGGGAATATTTATCTTAAAGGAGGACTTTAAAGAAAATACATTTGATTTTTTTATGAGATCAAATGGTTCTATTTGTATTTCATTGCAAATACCATTGACGTTTGCCATAGAATGATTCACATAGAATCCTATTTTTTTCTGAAGTACTTCTGTAGCTGAGATATTCGACAGAATGCCAAAGAAGAGTAATAATGTATAGGTTAGTTTTAATTTCAAAGGATGCTCCTTATATCTTTGACGTATAGAATTCTGAGATTCTATTGTTTATTGTGCCGGATATAGAGTTCTTTTTCAACACGAGCCACATGAGTACCGTCGGAATCAAAAACGTCGGCAGTAAAATTCCGAGTCATTTTTTTATTTTCAAGAACTTCTGATCGAACTTCTTCAATCACTTCCTTCGGTATGTGAAATTTAGCTTTTACGGTAGATTTACCGGGTTTTAGAAAATTTATTTGCGCAGATTTATCCCAAACTATAAAATCTTCCCCTAAATTTTCCATTAGAATAAACATAAAAAAAGGGTCACACATGGAATAGAGTGAACCTCCAAAATGTGTACCCACATAATTCGTATTTGAGAGTACGAGAGGCATTTCTACTTCATAAGTAAAAGGATCGATAAGTTTGGGAATTACGTTTGCGCCTCGGTAAGGGCCAAACATTTTAAATGCCTCATCCATTCCAAAACTTCGTCTTAAAAACAACCAAAGAGGGTGAACCGAATATTCTATTTTTTTTCTCTTCATTATGCCAAATTAGGCGATCGGTCTCTTAGAATAACAGTAAATATTTTTTCACCATTTAGATTAATTTGTGAAATGGACGCCTCTACAGGAAATTCATTTCCACTTTTTCGAATCCCACTAATTTTCCCGAGAGAACCCATACTTCTTTGACTGACACCAGTTTTTGCAAATCGGTCAATAGAATCACTATGGTTTGGTCTGAAACGAAGTGGTATGAGAATATCCAAGTTTTTTCCCATTACATCCTCTGACTTATATCCAAACATGTGTTCAGCGGCTTTATTAAACAGAATGATGGATTTTCCTTCATCGATACTAATTATAGCATCCATTGCGGTATCTAAAATTTGGGTGAGTGTTGACTCAGACTTTTGAATTTGGCGTAAGTATGATAATCTCTCTGAAATATCTCGTCCCACAGCTATGTAGCCAATTGGCTCCGATCGATCATTTTTTAAAAGAATGGAATTTACTTCAATGTTTACATAGTTTCCAAATTTATCTTTTTGCAATACTTCTCCAAAATAACTTCCTTCTTTATGAATTTTTTCTAGAACCTCTTCTCTTGTTACTTCTAAAAAGTTTGTTTGTAATAGATCCTTAGAATTTTTTCCAATTGCCTCTTCTTCAGTCCAACCGTAGATCCTCTCAGCAGCTTTATTCCAATATGTTATTGTTAGATCTAAGTTGGTTCCGACGACGGAATCAGTTATATTATTTAGCATATTTGCTTGTTTGGTGATCTTTTCTTGGAATTTATAATCTTCTGATACATCGCGAAATACAAGAACAACTCCAACGGTAGATCCAGAAGAATTTTTTATTGGCGACCCAGAATCTGAAATTTGATATTCGTTCCCAGTTTTTGACAATAGAACGGTATGATTACCCAATTCGACTATTTGGTCGGTACGGAGAACTTTATCTACAGGGCTTTCAATTGCCTCCCGCGTATAGGAATGGACAATCTTTAACACTCGGCGCAAATCCTCTCCATTTGCCTCACGAAAATTCCAGCCAGTTAATTTTTCAGCAACTGGATTCATATTGACTATCTTTCCCATTCTGTCAGTGGCAATCACTGCATCTCCGATGGAAGATAGTATGGTTTCCAAATGCTCTTTTTGACTCTTCGTATGCTCATTTGCTTCAAATAGTTTGAAGGCCATTTTTATACTAGCATCTAAGACGGTAATTCCAGAATCCTTAACTACATATCCGTACGAAGTGATTTCCTCGGTCTTCTGAACTACTTCTCTTTCCGTGTGAGATGATAAAAAAACGATTGGAATACTTAACTCGAAGAGAATCTGGCGAGCTGTTTCCGTACCATCCAGACCAGATCCTAAATCAATATCCATTAAAATTAAGTCGATATTGGATTTCTCTAACTTCAAATAATCTAAAGCTTCTTCCCCAGAAAGTACATGGAACACTTTGTACCCTTCCCTCTCCAAAAGTCCCTTCTCTAATAAACCTAAAATCGCCTCATCTTCGACCAGAAGAATAGACTTTCCCGTCGTAATATACATGTAACTTTCCTCTGCCGTATTAAAGAATTTTAATTGAATGGGAATATAAGATTATTCAATTATGAACTTAACTGCAATTCATTTTTATTTCTTTAGAAAATTTGAATATGTAAAAGTATAATCGTTTAAAAAAAGATAATGAAATTTATTACATTCATGGTACAATTTTATGTTAACATTTTGTACAAGAGAGAGAATAAATCAGCAGCGTGTGCAATTAGGAAGGTTACTTCCATTTTATAGAAATAAATTTATTTTCCTTTTTGACCTTTGCTGTTTTCTTTTGTAAGTTCACGGAATCAATGGAATCAAATTCAACAGGCACCAATACTTTCCCTTTTGTATCAATAACTCCATACTTTCCACCAACTATTCGGTAGTGTTCTCCCATATATTCCTTAAAGCAACCATTGCAAACAATTGAGGTACCATTCTCGAATGGATTCACAAAGTCAAAGTTTGCGGGAATTCGCTTTCGACAAGATTCATCGAAAAAACCCATTTTATTGTTTTCTACAAATCGAGCAAATTTTTCGGAAAAATAATCTGGTCCATTATCATATATGAATGGTGTTAGGAGCTCTTCCGATGAGAGATCGATACAATACCAATTTCCATCACGAAAGACAAAAGCTACGGCATGTTTCGAAAATTCAAATGCCATCTCATATTTAGCTCCAATCACGACAAAACCTTTTTTAGATTTATAACCGTAGCGACCATTTTCCTCGTAAACGGATGGTAGTGCTTTCGGATTAGCTTCTAACGAAAAAACAAAAAAGTTTCCAAGTATTGAAATAAGTAAAAATGAATAAATAATTACAAAAATCTGACTCACTATCGGAAACAGTCCCATCCATCTCTCCAATTTCGATTTTTTTTCTGATTGTATCTGCCTTTTAAATTTGTTGGATCAGGCGACTTCCTTAATATTTGTAGTTCAAATTCAAAAGATCCACTATCATTCGTTATACTTTCTGACCAGGATCCAACAATCTTATTTTTAACGATAATCCCGGACAAAGTGCCACCATTAAAATCATAGGTTCCACTTACCTTATTTCCATCTTGTGATAAAACCAAGCTTCCAAATTCCCCACAATTCCAAGTTCCTGAAATTCGATTCGTGAAACCTCCGTCTGGGCGAGATTCGATCTCTATTGCTTTTTGAGCCTCAAGAGAAGTGAGCTTTATTGATGATAAAAAATATAAAAAGATGGTGCTCAGAAAAATTTTTTTCATAATTAAGGTTCCTATTTTTTCTTATAAAATAAATACTTGTCTTCTCTTATTTTCTAGATAAAAACAGAACAATTTCAAACCAAATTTGATATTGTGAAGGTGATTGTAAATAGACAAAGGAATGAAATTCATAAGTCTATGAGTAGATTTTGCAAATAGGTATTTTTTAATGAAAGCAATGATTTGTCCCAAGTATGGTCCACCAGAAGTCTTTATCCTAAAAGATGTCACGATCCCTAAACCAAAGAAAAATGAAGCATTAGTTAAGATTTATGCGACTTCCGTTAACTCTGCGGACTGGCGACTAAGGAAACCCGATCCACAGGCGGTGAGGTTATTTCTTGGTCTATTCAAACCAAGAATGCCAATTTTGGGTGCTATGTTTGCCGGTGTCGTTGAGCAAGTGGGAGATGGTTATGAAACGTTTAAAGTTGGAGATAGAATTTTTGGATCTGTAGGTATGAATTTAGGTACTTACGCAGAGTACAAGTGTATTCGTGAAAAAGATTGTGTTGCTAAAATTCCAGATTCTTTAAATTTTATAGAGGCTGCCTCTATCCCGTTTGGCGTTCTTACCGCCATGCACATCCTAAAATTTTTTGATAATAAAGCAGGACAGACTGCACTCATTTATGGAGGCTCGAGTGCCGTTGGAAGTGCTCTCTTGCAAATATTAAAAGAAAAGGGATTGCATTTAACGACAGTTACGAGCAAATCAAATTTTCAATTGATGAAAGAGCTTGGAACGGACGAAAATTTGGACTATATGGATCCGCATTTTTCTAAATTACAAACTCAATTTGATATTGTTATCGAATGTGTTGGCAAACTTGATTACAAAAGAACTTTGAATTTTGTGAAACCAGGAGGCAGACTGGTTCTTGTATCGGCTGGTATCAAAGAGACTTTTTTCGGCCTTTGGACATCTTTGTTTGGAAAGGTAAAAGCATTTGCTGGATGGGTAGGAAGTGAACAAATCCAATATTTGGACCACATAGCAATGCTTACTGAAAAGAAAAAATTCAAACCAGTAATTGACTCCGTTTATCCACTAGAGGAATTAGTACAAGCGCATAGATATGTAGAAGCTGGACATAAAAAAGGAAATGTTGTGATCCAAATTCATTAGGGGAATTTTTTTTAGAAGTGACGTAAAAACTATACAATCATATAATTTGCGAGATTGACTTTTCGTAAAAAACCGAATGTATAGTTTTTTATTTTATTGTATCCTAATTTTAATTTTACCCTTCAACCTGCACTCACAGGCGACGGTTCATTCATTACCAAATCTTCTATCAATCATCAGTCTTGACTCCCAAAATGATTCCCAAAACACGAATTGGTATGTTTTAGAAGGGAATCTTTCGGAAAAAGAGATTAAAGAAATCAGTAGTTCAAATTTTGAATCTTATAAATGGAGACAAACATTTGTTCCGGGCAACCTAATTAAAAACGCATCAGACCTTGCAAATAAAAAGAAAGTTTTGTTAGCAAAATGGATTCAATTTCCATATGAAAAAAACACAAATCTAACGTTTCGTTTAGGTATCATCAATGACAAAGACAAAACCTACTTAAATGGGCAGTTGATTGGAGAGATGGGTGATTGGAATTCAGAAAGACCATCTGCCTATGATAGAATTCGCATTTATCCAATCCCAAACAATGTAATTAAATTCGGTGAAAAAAATTTACTCCTTATTCATATCAAACCTTACTTTGATTATACAGTTGGTATTGAACAAGATGGGACATCCATTGGACCGACAAAACTCATTTTTACAAAATACTATACAGAAGAGTTTTTAAAGTTAATCTTTCTAACAGTTTATTTGACATTTGGTACATACTTTTTATTTTTATTTGTTCGAAGACAGAGAGATCGAGAAAATCTATTTTTTGCCTTATTTTCTTTTTCATTAGTTTTATATAACTTTTTACGAAACCAAATCAAATACGAATTGAATTTATCTTTTGTATTACTCAAAGAAACTGAGTATATAATTCTTATAACTCTTATTCCATTTATGTATCATTTTTTGCGAACACTCTTCAATATTCGCTACTTTCTAATTGGTAAGATAATCGATGGTGTTCAAATTCTATTCATTCTCTTGGTATTATTTCATCAGAATATAGAGTTCAATAACATTCTGATGTCAAAATTTATTCAGCCTTCTTGGATCGTTTATTTGGGATTGATAATTCATATTTTATTTAGTAGCTGGAAAAACGCAGACCGACGAGCAATTTATATCAGCATAGGCATTAGTATAGTTCTTATTGCTGTAATCATAGATATACTTTCAACTAGAGGATACTTAGTTTTCCCAAGAATGTTAGGCTATACTTTTTTAGCATTTAATGTTAGCCTTGCCATCATCTTGGCAAATTCATTTGTCCGTTTGAATGAAGAAGTAGAAGACTTAAACAAAAACCTAGAAATAAAAGTCGAACAAAGAACGGATGCATTAAATGAGTCGTTAAACCAACTTAAAACTTTAAAAGAGAAACAGGATGGTGATTATTTTTTAACATCACTACTAATACAACCTTTAGCGAAAAACGAAAATCAAATCGATAATATCCTAGTTCAATCTTATGTTGATCAAAAAAAGAAATTTCAATTTCGGGGAAAGGAAGGAGAGATCGGCGGTGATATATGCATCGTTGGATCAATTCAGTTAACTTCCGGAAATTACACTGTCTTTGCTAATGGGGACGCTATGGGAAAATCAATTCAAGGTGCAGGTGGCGCCCTTGTTCTTGGTGTAGTTTTTCAAGCCATCCTTTCTAGAACTAAGTCCAGTTATACCAAAAACCGACCTCCAGAACTTTGGCTTAAGGATCTGTATGTGGAACTGCAATCTGTTTTTGTAAGTTTCGATGGTTCTATGTTAAGTAGTGTAGTGATTGGAATGATCAGTGAAAAAACTGGATTTATGTACTATTTAAATCTAGAACATCCATGGAATGTTTTATACAGAGATGGTGTTGCTTCATTTTTGGAGACAGAACTTTCCATGAGAAAACTAGGATTTCCTAAAAATGATGAGTCCTTTCAAATAAAGACCTTCAAATTTCAAAAAGGTGATGTTTTGATCATTGGCTCCGATGGTCGAGATGATATCGCCTTAGCTGAATCAGATGAAGGCAGAATCATAAATGAAGATGAAAATCTAATTCTAAATTTGATTCAAAGAACAAAAGCAGAACTCCCTTCTTTAGTAAAAGAAATAAAGAAAATTGGAGAAGTTACCGACGACCTATCCCTCTTAAGAATTGAATATCTCTCAACGCAAGAGGAGACTCCTTTAGATAGTAAAACTAAGGAGCAGATTTCTTTTGCAAAATTGCAAATAAGTAAAAGAAATTATGACGCGGCGATCCAAATCTTAAACACTTGCCTTGAGTCTTTGAGTCATCCAAAATTATGGAGTTTACTAGGAAAAGTCTACTTTAAATCGCAAAATTGGACGGATGCAAAACTACATTTAGAAAATGCCATTCCTCATTTTCCAGAAAAAGAAGAGCTGTTATACCTGTATGCTGTTTCTCTAATAAAATTAGGACAATTGAATGAAGGAATCCTTCAATCGGAACGTTTATTCCTTAGAAATAAATTTCATAGAAAAAATCAGGAGCTTTTCTTTTACCTCTTACGTAAAACAGGAAATTCAGAAAAAGCTGAATACTATTCAAAATTTTTAAACGCAGTATGATATACAGTGGGATAAAAAACTGTCGCAATACATCCCGCAGTAAAGCTATAAAGAATTTCTTCAATAGGAATAAAAAATAGCTTTTTGTTTAGAAATTTTTCAGTATGCCAAGTTATCTGGAAAATATCTGGGTAGATGAGATAAATCACATAACAAAGCGAAGTGTATACAAAACAACAAAGTATTCCTCCAAAAATACCAGGCAAAAGTAGATCTTGCCTTTTTAGCGAAATACCAAAGTAGAGAACTATCATTAGAATGGGAGCACCATAGATCAAGTGAATCTCAAGATAGACAAAGATCAAAACTGCGAAAGTTATGATCAAAAATAAAAAAATCAAAATGAATCTGGGACTATAACCAACTTGCTTTATTGGGTAGAATCGTTTTTTAAAAACCACTGCATAAATCGTCGAACTAAATCCAGAGAGACCAATCACGAAAATCAAGTCCTCTACTCCAAATCCAAAAATCTCGACCAAATTCCATAAAAATTTGGGTTCCCAGTACGTTGGATAAAAATATCTTTCAGTAAACGCAAATGGGATAGAATATAATGCTAAACTAACCATCATTCTTCGCAAGTCTCTTCGCAAGAGGAATACCAAAAAACTTGGAATTAAAAAAAGCAAAGAAAGGATTAGAAAATTATATTCCAACATACTGTATTAAAAATAAAAACTCAAGATAAGATGAATTTGAAATGTGAGTGTAAATAAAATCGATAAAAATACAAAAAGGGAAAGTAGTTTCTCTTTTGGATTACTTTTTAGACCCACGAGTGAAAAGAGAATGCACAGAACCATAATACAGGTTGTTATCTCTGAGCAAGGGAAATTTCTTTCAGGAAGCCAAGTTTTCAAGTAGATCAATGAAACGCTTTCAATTAACAGTATTGCTATTTTTACATATAAACTGCCAAAAATTACTGTTACCGTATTCTTTGAAGATTTCAAATCCGAAGGAAAATCTGGCAATGACGTTGCCATTGCAGAACTTAAATTAATTAGAAACAAAGCTGGCATTAAATTAAATTCAAACTCCGAAAAGTTTATAGAAAAAAATCGATACGCAAATAATGGAAGCACAAATCCAACACCTAATGCTTGCAATATTTCACCACCACCACGATATGAAAGTTTGATTGGAGGATATGAATATGCATGTAATAATGCTATTGAAATCAATGTTAAAATGAAGAATACAGCATCATTTTTTAAAATAGAAAAATAGATGGCGAGAAGTAACATAAAGAATGCAAATAGAATTGTTGCTGATAGAATGCTTTTCGATGAAAGTTTACCTTCAACAATTGCTCTTGAGCCACCTGAAAAAATAGTAAATGTTTGATTTAATGCATCTGTATCTTGGTCCGCGTAGTCATTTCCAAAAATAATAAAAAGTTGATTGCAGACACCGTAGAAAAGTAAACCAACTAACGAATAACTTGGAGTTGAGTACCCCTGAGACCAAGCAATTGATGTTCCTAATAAAATTGGAATAAGTATATAACTTAAGGAGGGAAGCCTCGCAGCCTGCATCCAAGATTTTATTCGTTTCATAAATTTAGTCCGTCCCCAGGACAGTATATTGACGTTTTAGGAGGTAAGAGTTAATTATCAATAATAAGCCATAGTAAAACAATATCTGAGATAAAAGCGGAAAGAATCTTATTTGATCGAATTTATTTTCCAAACTCAGATCGAGTAATTTTTTTAAAATTGCGGATGGAAGTAGTCCAAAAACATCAAACGAGTAAGTGTCGGAAATAAAGATTGCAGGTGGGCTTGGAAAAACAATTCCAGAAAATAACAAAAGTAAAAACATAATAAAACTGGAACCCAAAAAAACTAACATTGTATTCTTAAAAATTGCGGCTAAAAGAAAACCAATTTGAATGTGAACGGCAAGACCCAAAATACAGAAAAAAATAAACATAAGAAAATCAAACGAAAGATCAACCTTCAAAACCATGATACAAAGATAGGAAAGCAGAATCGATATTATTCCAAACAGAAGTTGAACACTAGACATCCCGATAATATATGACGTTATAGGCAGATTGGATAAACGATACCGAATCCAAGTGTTTGTTTCCATTTCAACAGAAATCGCTTGCGAACTGGAAAAAATCATCATAATCATTGCAAATACTAGAAACCCAATTGCAAAATTTGAAAATCGGAGTTGGTTCTGTTTATCCTCCTCGATCTTTACTTCTATTGGTAACTGGTAATTTTGTATAGTTTGATCTAATAAAAATTCTTTTATTTTATAGCATATAAAGATAGAAGAGATTTTTCCATCATTATATATTTCAACATGTAAGGAATCTAATAAGGGATTCTTTTGGTATTCAGATTGTTTTACAATCAAGAGAACATCAAAAGAATCTAATGAATGCTTTTCTTGATCTATGTAATTTTTAGTATTCGGTATTTTTTCTAATTCTATCCACGCAATTGGATTCTGTAAAGTTGCCTCATTCATTTCATTTTTTAACTTTGATACAGTATCTCTAAAATTTCCTTCCTTTGTGTGAAAAGTTTTTACACTCTTATCAGTTTCCAAAAACACTCCTATACGAACAGTGTGTGAACCAACAAATACGATCCAATACAGAAATAAGAAAAATGGAGTAGTAAGAATAGTTAATAAAAGCGAAAATCGATTCCTCAACATTTGGAGGAGACCACGCTTAAAGATAGAAATAGATACTAAATTCATTCGGTAGGATTCGTAACAAAACGTGTATAAAGATCTTGAATTTTTAACTCACTTCCACTAGTGGCAGATATATTTTCAATTTTCGAAAAGTATCTTTGTTTCCCCTGTCTAATAATGAGTAAATGTGTAGCTGACTGAGATATTTCTGTCAGATCATGACTTGAACAAACGATCTGAATATTATTTTTCAAAATCAATTCCTGAAGGAGATTATGTACGTAACTCTTTGTTTCCAAATCCAAGTTCGCTGTTGGTTCATCTAACAGTAAAAGTGAAGGAGAATGAACGAGAGAACCTGCTAAGTTAACTCGCTTTTGCATACCACCAGAAAGATGTTCTACTCGCTTTTTCACCACTGTTTCCAAACGTAGTGAATCTATTAAGAAATCAATTTTCTCCTTAATGTTCTTTCTTGGGATTTTGTAAAGATCTGCCAAAAATAAAAATTGCTCATAAACTGTCAGATATTTCCAGAAAACAGGAGTTTGCGGGCAATATCCCACCAGATTCAAATTTTGATAATTCCCATTGCCATCAAAACAAACGGACCCGGAGTCCTGAGAGACTAAACCAGCTAAGATTCTTAGCAAAGTAGTTTTTCCTGCTCCATTTGGGCCTACGAGAGCAAGAAAAGACGGCCCTTCTATGAAAAAATCGATTCCATTCAAAACAGGTTCATTTGCAAATTTTTTAAAAAGATTTTTGCATTCCAATAATCTGGTTGTATTCAGATTCTCGACCTTTGAAATCATATACAAATCGGACTCTGGCGAAAATAAATTGCCATAATATGTCCATAGTTTCTAAGCTTATGAATTTTCTGCAACGATGGATTTTTGCCCTAAAGATTAAAAGTTGGCCTAAACTCTTTGTGCCATTTATCCTTGGTCAGAGTTTTGGAATCTCTACCACAAACCAGATAAATTGGTGGGCAATGATTTTGGGATTTTTATTCACCTTTTCGTTAGTTTCGTTTATTGTACTTCTAAACGACTATGCGGATGCATCCGTTGACAAAATTAAAAGAACTCTCTTTCCGGAAACGTCTCTTAAGACAATACCTGACTCAATACTGAGCAAAAATTCAGTGTTAGGTGTTGGTTTGGTTTTTGGGTTTTTTACAGTGATTTTCGGATTATTACTCGAATTCCATGTCGGACGTAGTTATTCTAATTTAGTTTCGATTGTATGTATTTTAGTTTTTTTAATGTATTCTCTACCTCCAATCAAACTCAATTATCGAGGTGGTGGAGAATTTTTGGAGATGTTTGGAGTAGGATTTGTTCTTCCCTACTTTCATTTTTATCTTCAAAACCCAAGTCTCTTTAATTTGGAATTTTTCTTTTTAATTCTAATTTACACCTTATTATCATTAACAAGTGCCATGGCGAGTGGTTTCAGCGATGAGGAAAGTGATCGATTAGGTGGAAAAAGAACTTTTGTAACTATCTTTGGAAATAAAAATATCCACAAAACAATTCTTCTGATTTTATCAATTTCGTTTATTCTGCTATTGGCATATTTAATTTTATTTCAAATAAAATACCGATTAGGGTTTTCTATCCTTATTATAGTATTTAATCTACATTATATCGAACAAATTTTTGCCCTTTCCAAAAGGGCAAAAACAAATGCTTTTGAAGATCAAAAAGTTTATAAAGATAAGTTACATTACCTGATTTGGGGAACTATATGCCTTTTTTCAATCTATACAATTTACCGAAAATTTATTCCAACTAGTTAGCCGGATTAAAATCAATGATTTTTGAAATGCCCAAATTACAGAATTATTTAGAACCAATTCTGCGTTCAAAAAAAACCTTATCACCAAAGCGAAAACATGCGTTCGACCAATCTAAATTTGAAGAATCACTTGCTACGTGGTGGGGTACGCCCCATGTAGTTTCTTGTGCCAATGGTACAGATGCACTTTTGCTTGCGTTGCTCGCACTTGATCTTCCAAAAGGAAGCTTAATAGCCATACCTTCCTTTAATTATGTTTCCGCAGGGGAGGTTTGCTGTATGTTGGGATTTAAGCCGCTTTGGATAGATGTTAACCCCGATACATATCTTTCAGAGCTCACCCACTTAGAAAGTGTATATACTCCTGCTTGTAAAGCAGTTGTGGTTCCGCACCTATTTGGCCAAGGTGCCGATATGCAAGGTTTCATGGAGTTTGCCTCTACGAAAGGACTTTGGGTGATAGAGGATAATGCCCAATCTATGGGAGCTACTTTTATCAAAGGTAAGTTTATGGGTAGAAAGGTTGGTACTGTAGGGCACATCGGTACTACTTCTTTTTTCCCTACCAAACCAATTGCCTGCATGGGAGATGGTGGTGCTATTTGTACATCGGATAAAAGCTTGGCAAGGAGGATTCGTATGTTGGCTTCACACGGGCAAAGCAGCAAGTATCATTACGAAAAGATAGGTCTGAATTCTAGATTGGATGCCCTTCAAGCTGCAATTTTAAATGTAAAGCTTCCATACGTACAGCAAAATGCGCAGAAACGGGAAGTACTCGCAAAGGGGTATTGCAAGGGAATGCAACACTTAAAAGGAATCCAACTTCCTTTATGCGATAGATACACCACACATGTATACCATCAATTTACCATCAAGGTTCTCAATGGTAGTCGCGATAGAATTAGGGAAAAAATGCAAAAGCAAGGAGTCGAAACGATGGTTTACTATCCTCTTCCGCTACATAACCAAATAGCTTTTTCGGCATTAGGAGTTTCAGAGCATACGCATTTGACAAATGCAGAAACACTTGCATCACAAGTTCTTTCCTTGCCAATTCACCCGACACTTTCCTCTGATATGCAAGAAAAGGTACTTTCAGCACTGAAGAGCGCAATAGAGGAGTAGCAATCCGATTATTTTCTGACCAATGTCACAAGTTCACCTTCTACCTCCCAAGATCTGGCAAGCTTGAGCATTGCGGTTGCCTCCATTTCAGAAATATATCCTTTTTTCTCTGTAGAATGCCAAACTTCTGACAGATAGGCCAGCCTCACTTCTTTTGGATACTTTCCAATGGTTTCGCCCAAAAAATCTTTGGCACGCTCAAATGCAGTGTAGTAATCTGAAGTAATAAATTCATTGGCCCAAGTAAGTTCCTCTGCACCTGCAATCAACTGTGCGGTTTCATCCAACTGCCTCTGTTCATCCTCATCTAACCCGTGGTAGTGGAAAATAACCGACATTAAGAGCAGAAACGCTTTTTTTTGCTCCACATTTAGGGATGTATCGAATTTCATGGTGTGTTGTATCAAGATATTATCTGGTGTTGGCGAGTTTCGCACTAACCTACACTTTTTTTAATGAATACAGAACAGGGCGACTTGGTGAAGCATCAGATTCTATGTTAAGTAGCTGAATGGACAGGAAATAGAGTCCATCCGGCACAGAATCAGGGATATAAATCAGTTCGGTAACGCTTCTGTAAGGCAGTATGGGCTTTGGCCATCCAAAAAAGGATTTATGTGCTGCTAGCTTTCCTTTATCCTGTTCACGATCCAAAGAGGGCAGATCGGTCAAAAGGTGCCTGTGGCCTGCCAATCCAATTTTTTTCACTAGTTCGGCATCCCAGTAAGTTGGGTTTGTGCCAGAGTAATCTTTTGTTGGCTTATCTGCATAATTGGGTAAGGTACGCACAGCAATTGCTTCTACACCTTTTTGTGACCATACAATGTCCGGAA
>JALOTI010000266.1 GCA_025457985.1 Leptospira sp. | reverse complement strand
ATCCATAATAAGTAACATAACAGATGCATTACGAGAGACAAAAGTAAATACGAATACGATTAATTACTTTCAAAGGATTTGGACAAACAACTACTGCAAAAATTTGTATCTTATCAAATCTAAAGATTCTAACAGAGTCCAATGGTTTCAAAAATGGGAAGGAAAAGAAGGAAACAAAGCTATCTTTTTTGTTGGCGCTTCTCCAAAATTAGAAAGAGAAATATCACTAATAAAGAAATTTCGTAACGAGATCCAAATTTTTACAAGTGATACAGCGCTTGGCTATCTATTGGACAATCAAATCCTACCAGATTGTATCCTTTCCTTTGATAGTGGGCGCGGAACTGTCTTCCATTTTCTCAAAAATCTCCCGGAAGAGATTCCCATATTTACATGGTTAGGTGGATCAACCTATCTTTTTGAACTACCGAATCCAAAGTATCTAGTAAATACATTCCATCCTTTGGATCAAATGTTAGAGGCTCTTTTTCTGAAGGAAAGTAAACTCTGGCCTTCGTATCAAAACCCAAGTCTGAATTTAGTTGGAATGACAAAATCCATTTTACCAAAGGATACGACACTTTGGCTTTCGGGAGTCGACTTCCTTTCGGAATCTGGAAAATCACATTGTAAGTCCACAGGTTATGAAACTTATTTTTTACCTCAAGTGCATAGAAAGTTAAATCTTCAAATGTATGTTCGGAAATTGTATGGAACGGAGAGAAAAGGAAAAAACCAAATTGCTTGGGAAAAATTACAAACCATGGATCCCAAAGCAAAATTTTGGGAGGACTGGAATGTATCGGATGATGGACTTACTGATAAATCAATTCTACCGAACCAAAAGTACGATAGCAAGGAAGACCAAAACAGGGAACAAAATCAACGAAATGGGAAGATCCTTTCTTTTTCGGGTTATCCCGAGGATCTAAGTCCGTTCTGGAATTGGGCTCTCCAAGATCCGGAATCTGTAGTTTCAAAAACCACCATCAAACGCTGGTTTCGTTCGATCTAAGCACCATAAAGAATCGGAATTTCACTTAGATTCCATTCAGCCACCTCTCGGTTGGCAGGAATCACACCGAGGTTTGCCTTTTTTCTCTTAGGCTTTTTTTGAGTTTCCAAACCGATTAGGATTTTCTCTAATCTTTCCTCCATCATTTGGTGCAAATTCATTTGGTCCATTGTTTCCATACATATCTCCTTCAGTGCATACCACTCTACCAGGAGCCCTGGACAAATTAGGAGAGGATTTAAAAAAAATATCATTTGCAAATATGCGAATTTCATTTACAAGAGTGTAACCAGGAAGTTTACGCATTGAATTTTCAAGAAATCATATCTCAACTCGAAACATCAAAAGAATCTCGCATCAATTATTATTTTGTAACTGAAGAACAAAACCAAGACATTTACGCGCTCTTAGTACATGTCATGGGATATATGGATAAATTGTATTTAGTGGAAGTAGTCTTTACGGTTCTCAAAGAGCTTTTGATGAATGCAAATAAAGCAAATGCAAAACGTGATTATTTTACTCGCTTTAATCTAAATATCCAAGACCCGAAAGATTATTCAAAAGGGATGGCTGGGTTCCAAGAAAATATTATTATGAAATGGAATGAACAGTTAGAGCATTTAGAAGGCGGAAACTACTACATTAGTTTATTAATGAAAGTGGATGGTAAAAGTATCCACTTTGCAGTGGAGAACAATGCTCCCATTACCCAAGAAGAATTAGCTCGAGTCAACAAACGAATAGAAGTCGCAAAAAATTATAATGATCTTTCTGATGCATTTTTAGATGTATCTGATAACACGGAGTCAGCAGGTCTTGGTCTGGTTCTCATCCAACTTTTGCTTAAAAATTCAGGGATTGGATCAGAAAAGTTCAAAATTTTCACAAATGATAAACTAACACGCGCAACTCTATCTGTTCCTGATGTTACCACTCCAGTGGAAATTACCACTCGAATGAAGACAAAACTTCTGGATGAGATTGATGGACTTCCTCCCCTTCCTCACTCTCTCACAAAAATCATCCAATTGTGTAACAATCCTGATTCTGATCTAAATATGATATCCGGAGAAATTGAAAGAAATCCAGCATTGTCTGCCGACCTACTCAAACTCTCCAATTCTGCATTCTTTTCTAACAGAAGTCAGGTGAGCTCAATTCTCCAAGCAGTAAAAGTTGTAGGTCTTAAAAACCTCAGAAACCTTCTTTATGTTTCTGGTGTGCGCAAAATTATGGATGGTCAATACGGCAAAATGATGGATGTATGGGATCATTCCAATCGATGCAGTTATTATGCTCGTTATCTTGCACAAGAACAAAACCAAACCAACAAATTAGCGGATATAATCGCCGTTAGTGCCTTGTTACATGATATTGGTAAATTCCTCCTTCTAAGTGTAGATCGAACCTTTTTCAAAAAAATTGAATCCTACCAAAGAGGAAGTGACTCCGGAAACTCAACTCTTTTAGAAGAGATGGCAATCGGACTGAGCCACCCGCAACTCGGTGCACTTTTGGCAGAAAAATGGGAATTCCCAGCAGACTTACGTGTCGCAATCGAATACCACCACAAACCATTTTTAGCTCCGGCAGATCTACGAGATCTAGTTGAAATTGTTTATATGGCAAATATGATGTGCGATTTCCAGGAACAGAAAAAAGGATTCTATGCTATCGACAAAAATTTACTCGCAAAATTTAATTTGGATAACTTAGAAAAATTTACTGAGACGGTAAAGAAGATGGAGTTGTTATTTAAAAGTGCAAATAGCAACTAAGATCTGTTTCTAATTTAGGTTTCATGCAAACAAAACCAATTCTGAATTTTGAGTCAGTCACGTATGTAAGAAACAAATCAACCATTCTAAATAATGTGAGCTTTTCTCTGAATGAAAAAGACTCTTTAGTTATTTTAGGCAGAAATGGTGCTGGAAAAACTACTCTCATCAATCTGCTGTTTGGTTACTATTGGCCAACTTCAGGTTCGATTTCTGTATTTGGGGAAACCTATGGAGACAGTCCTATGGCTCCGATTCAAAACCAAATTGGAATTGTCCAGTCCAACCACCAAGAAACCTTATTACAACGCCTAACTACAATAGAAATGGTAGTTACGGGTTTAATCGGAACCTTAGGACTATATAAAGAAATTTCAGAACCTCAAATGGAAGAGGCGTATTCCCTACTTTCCCAAATAGGAATGGAAGCAAAAAAAGACCAACAATTCCATACTCTATCTTCTGGAGAAAAGATGAAGGTTCTGTTACTTCGTGCTATGGGAAAAGGGAAACGACTCTTGATTCTGGATGAACCAGCCGCAGCACTCGATCTAACTGCACGGGTGGATTTCTTTTTATCCTGTGAGTCTATGAAATCAAAAGATCCAAATCTAACCAGGATTCTCATAACTCATCGGTTAGATGAGATTCCAGAAAGCTTTCAAAAACTACTTTTACTGAAAGAAGGAAAGATATTGGCATTCGGGGATAAAAAAAAGGTCCTCACGAGTGAGAACCTTTCTAACTTGTATGACCTTCCGTTGGCTTTACAGGAACAGAACGGTCAGTATTCAGTCTCCGTTTCTAAGTGAACCAGAGACAAACTACTAGTATTTAGATCTCTCTAGGAAGTCGGAAGCATTGCAACCTGCAGTTCCCACATCCTTGATCGTTTGGTCTTGTTGGACACAGAATATCTTCCACCATCGATTGGAATGTCCAGCACCAACGGAGTAATTCCTTACTTCACCGACAGAACCCTTAAACACCCGTACGTTGGCTCCTGAGACTCCCATAAGGGCTTCATTCGACCAATTGAATATGCTATAGTAGCGGTTGGGTTGGTTCCAAATGGCTCCCTGTAATGTGATCGTTTCTGGACCGAATCCAGTAACAACATCAAAGTCAAGATTTCCGTTTCCTTCTCCAAGCGGAGTTCTACGATTCCATACGATACGATCGCCAGAATTTGTGCCATATTGGAGATGGGAATCCAAATCTCTTGGTTTTGCACCCCAAGTAAGAACAATCCGCATTTCGTTGGCACCGAGAATCGGTGATACTAAAATATTCTGGTTCGCTGGT
>JALOTI010000265.1 GCA_025457985.1 Leptospira sp. | reverse complement strand
AAAAGAAAAAAAAGGGGTAAGAGAAGAGTACAAATCCCCCTTTTGTACGACCCCCGACTCTTTTGTCCGCATACCGCGGACAGTTATGGGACAGGTCTTCATATATATGTGATGTGGCCCACGGGCCGGCGTATTTGTGGCCATGCTCCCGTTCTGCTGCGGGAACAGTAACTCGAGAAGCGCTGCATTCACGGTTCACACGGAGTACACGGTACGGGGTGGGTCGGCGGCTCACGAGTCACGATACGGTATCGCCTTTTGCGTGCCTCCGGTTAGGGGGAAGAAAACAACATCCGAAAGCGTAGTAATCGTTTCTCCCAAATTTGTTGCCACACGGTACACCGCCAACAGCAGCATCAAAAACGATCGGAATCCAGATGATAGACCCTTCTGCCTCACCAGTGATGTTTGCACTTTGGATGTCATGTGTTACTTCCAAAGGTCGTGCGACGTTTCTGTGTTCGTCAGTGGAAACACTGAGTTGCGATTTCATTGTTGCGTCATGTCCAATTGATGTACAGTTCCAAGCAACAAAGCTAAGCAACAACAAGGTTGCTAGCAGCCTTATTTGTTTGTTTTGCATTTATTTCTCCTAAATCAGGGAGGATTGAACCAAATATTTAGGACAATGTAAAGAAATTATTTTTGTGGGGTTAAAAAATTATTTTGCACATTGCACCAATCCTATGTTCTTCGGGATTCCCCTATGAGATAAGCCACAGGTACTAAATACAAAGTTACGATTGTAGACAAAGTCATACCACCTAATATAACTACTGCCATCGGAATTCGTGTTTCCGCTCCTGGACCCAAAGAAAGAGCCGGTGGCAAGGCAGCAACTAAGGAAGTACAGGTGGTCATGAGGATGGGTCGGAGTCGGATGGGGCAAGCATTAGTTATGGTCTCGATCAAAGGAGTCCCTGTTATGCGATTGAGATCGATAAATTCCACAAGAAGAATGGAATTCTTTTTTACAAGGCCTAAAAGTAGAATGATTCCAATAAAGCTATAGATGTTAAAACTGAAATCCCCCCATTTGAGGGCAAGAAAGGCACCGGTAAAACTAAAAGGAAGAGCGAGTAGAATATAAATTGGTTTGAGGAAGCTATTGAACTGACTGCCTAATATCATATACGAAACGAGAATGCCAAGCACTAAGGTAAACATTAGCTCGGAGAAGGATTCTTCTGTAGCTTTAGCCGAGCCCGTAGTTTCCATGAAGATTTCAGGAGGTAGAATTTTTTGTGACGTAGACAATGTAGTCTCAATAGCATCGCTTAGTCCCATTCCCTTTTCTGGATTTGCAAATAATTTTATGGCACGGAGTCGATCTACCCTTGTTATATTTTGTAGGCTTTCTTTTTCTTCTAAGCGAAGGAAATCTCGAATACGAACCATCTCACCGAATGTATTTCGAACAGAAATAGAAAGTATATTTGCGCTGGATTCTCTCTTCTCCTTCTCAATTTTTACACGAACGTCATAACCACGGCCATTTTCAGTAAATCGGCCAGCGCGTTTGCCACCCATCAGAGCTCCAATAGTTCCGCCTAAGTTTGCAATGCTTACTCCATTTTTTGCTGATAAATACCGATCTGGTAGTATGTGAATTTCTTTTTTCCCTTGGATGAGGTCTGTATCCACATCAGTAATTTCTGGAATTGACTTCCAGAGTTGGATTAACTCCCCTGCTTTGGATTCCAACTCATCCCAATTTCCTCCTTTTAGTAAAACCTCGATCGGATATCCTCGGCCGGATGAAAAACCTCTGAGCGATAGATCTTGGACCGAATAACTTAGGTTTGGATTGACCTTGGGAAGTTCTTTTCGGAGAGTCTGGATACAATCAGCTTGCGTAATGGTTTTATTCGTCAGGTTATTGAGTGGGCGGAATTTACGTTCTTTCATTACGACAAAAAAGATAGCAGTGTTTACATCTCCGCCTTCAAATCCTCCTACGGCGACAAAGTATCGATCAATTGTTTGGTTGGTTTTTAGATAGTCCTCAATTTTTTTCACTTCCTCATCTGTTTTAAATAGAGAAGAATCAGCAGAAGCTTTAGCCCGAATTAAAAATCGGCTAATATCCTGAGAAGGAACAAACTCCTTCTTTGTATTTTGAAATAAGAAAAGAGATGCAATAAACAAGAAACTTGATGCTACAAGGAAGGTTTTAGGTTTTTTTAGAACTATCACCAAACTACGTTTATACTTTTCGTTTAAATACTCCATACAAGAGTCGACTTTAAAATCAAATTTCCTTTTTTTAGTTTCCTTTTTCTGAAGACTGGCACGCATAGGTGTGAAGCTAAGTGCCTCAAATAAGGAAATAAGAACTGCAACCGATACGGTGACACCAAATTCTAAAAAATACCGGCCGATAACCCCGTTCACAAATGCAACCGGCAAAAATATCGCGATAATTGCAAATGTTGCCGCAAGTGCAGGGAGCCGAATTTCTTTTGCACCATCTAATGCGGATTCTACGAAAGATTTTCCCATAGATTTATGTCTATGTATATTTTCCAGAACCATAATTGCATCATCTACAACGATTCCAGTAGAGAGCGCTAAACCCAATAATGTGAATGTATTGATCGTAAATCCGAATAAATATATAAATGCAAAAGTTCCGAGAATTGATGTTGGGATAGCAAAGAGAACGTTGACTGTATTGACCCAATTGCCTAAAAACAAACGACAAACAAGTCCCGTAAGAATTGCCGAAAGAACCATTGTAAAACTTAGCTCTTCAAGTGACTCCCTGATGAATTGCGTATTATCGATGCTGATATTGAGGTCACTATCTTTTGGGAGTCTTGGTCTGAGCTCGGCAACTTTTTCTTTTACACGGTCGGCAACGGCTACTGCATTTGCATTTTTTAATTTTTTGATTCCGATTCCAACACTTGGTTTTCCGTTAAAACGAGAAATTCTACGAATTTCAGAGAGACCATCTTCAATTCGTGCGATGTCACCCAATCGAATCGGTTTATAAAGGGGAATTCCACTTCGGGAGTTTATGTAAATATTAGAAAAATCGATTGTGGAAGGCACATCACCAATCGCACGTAAGTTGATTTCCTTTTCACTATTCTCGATTCTTCCACTTGGTATCTCTAAGTTTTGCTCTCGAATCGTATTGATGATATCATCGACTGTGATTTCTGCTCGCGTTAGTTTAACGGGATCCAAGTAAACATTGATAGCACGTTCCGAGTAACCTCCTAAAAAAATCTCACCGACTCCTGGTATCTTCTGAAATTGATCTTTCAAAGATTCATTTACATATACCATTCTGTCTTTTGCGGAAAAATTGTTTGCGGTAAATATCACCCAAATAATTGGAACATCGTCTGGATTTGATTTTGTAAGCACTGGTGGGTCAAGGTCTTGCGGTAGTTTGTTAGAAACTTGTGCAATTTTAGTTTGAATTTCCTGAAGCGCTACATCAACATCTCGATTGAGTTCTAATTCTACAGTGATGTATGCCAATCCCGTTTTTGATACAGAACGTAACTCTTTAACACCTTCTACAGTAAGTGTGGCTTCCTCAATGATATCAACCACATCCTTTTCCATAATGCTTGCAGATGCCCCTTCCAAGGTTAATGAAATAGTTACGATTGGAAAATCTACATCGGGAAGTTGGGAAACAGGTAACTTAAATACGCTAAGAGTGCCAAATAGAAGGATAAAGGATAAAGACATCCAGGCGAAGACAGGGTTTTTAATTGATGTTTCTGAAAGCATTTGGCTTGACTCGGATTTTTGAGAGAATCTAATATTAGACCACTGGGGGATTCGATTATGAATCAAAAAAGATTATTTTTGATACTTTCTCTGTTAGCTGTTAGTTTCCTTTGCAGTTGTATATATACTGAGGTTAGGGCACCTGGTTATGCTGCAAACTTAACAACATATACGCTCACGTCTGACGACTACCAAATTCTTGGAACAGTAGAGACTCAAGGAGAATTTGTAGTATGGTTTTTCGTATACTTGAAAGGTGAGACGGGATATTCAGAACTGCTTGGAAAATCCAAAGCACTTGGCGGTGACGATATCATCAACTATCGCTTTGAGGCAGAAAGTAAAAATATTTTCTTATTGATTTATAGTAAAATCAGGTGGA
>JALOTI010000264.1 GCA_025457985.1 Leptospira sp. | reverse complement strand
TGGATAAACCGCTCCAGTCGGGTTATCCGGATTAATGAGTAATATACCGGCTATCGAATCATTATATTTGACTTTGTTTTCGATATCTTCTAAGTCAGGCATCCAATCGTTATTTGGATTTAATTCATATGTTAGGTGTTCATAACCTGAGTGAGCAGCTTCGGCGGAAGAAAGTGTAGAGTAAGCAGGAGATGGGCCGAGTATCCTTGCTTCTCTTCTCATAAATCCAAAGATTTTTGCGACAGCATCACCTAAGCCATTGAAAAACAAAATGTCTTCGTGGGTGATCTGTGAGCCACCTCTTTCATTTACTTTATTTGCTAAAAATTTTCGGGTTTGTTCATCACCTTGGGTTGCAGTGTACGCCCAAGATTTGTTTTCAGAAACTAGACCACTCACAATCTCTTTCATCCAATCGGGAATGCTTTCGCCTTTTTGGATGGGGTCACCTATGTTCTCCCAAGTGATTGTGACTCCCATTGCCTCAATTTTTTTCGCAATGGCCACAATCTGACGGATCTCATAAATCAGTGCATCAGCACCTGAATGGACTATATTTCTTCTCATAAAATCTTACGGTCCTTTTGGGTAATTTGCATCAACCAAAGGGATCAATAAATCCATCTCTTGGGTATCCCGTAATATCTTCAACCGTAAGACGCCCCCGAGTCCAACTAGGCCTACCTGCTCCCGCAAATCATTGATATTTCGTACGGAAAGTCCGTTGGCCCCTTTGATAAAATCATATCTTCGAAGGCCACCTCTCTCTGCCGCAGAATTGCTCTCAATGTCGTATACAAGCACTCCCATCGCCTCTTTGGGGATTCCGAGTGACTTTCGGTGGTCTGGAAGTGGTGTGGTTGCCATGACTCCCAGAGTGGCAGGCCTAATATTTTGCCCTACATTTTGTTCGATTTGCCGGAGCACTTTTTTTGCGTAATTGATAGGAATGGCAAATCCAATCCCTGCACTTGAGCCAGAATTGGAACGAATCATTCGATTGATTCCGACGACTTCCCCATAAATATTGAGAAGTGGACCACCACTGGAACCAGGGTTGATTGCCGTATCCGTTTGGATATGGTTCTGACCAGTTTCATCGAGATCTTCCCTAGATTTTGTGGAGACAACGCCTACAGTGAAGGTTTTTTCAAGACCATAGGGTGACCCCACGGCAATCGCCCAATCCCCGACCTCCACTTCGTCCGAGTTCCCAAGGAAGGCAGGAATGAATTTTTCATCACTTGGGATTTTTAAAAGGGCAATGTCAGCCCTCTCGTGGCTTCCCACATAACGAGCGGGGAAAATACGGCCGTCAGGCATAATGATCTCTATGATTTCCGCATTTTTGATAACATGGTAGTTTGTTACAACAAATCCACGTTCGTCTATAACGAATCCACTTCCAATCGATGAGATCCGATCTTCTCTAACTCCTCCGAATGCATATGGCTGAAATAACATCTCCGTCTTTTTTGTCCGGATCGAAACGACAAAACCTTGGGCCTCGCGATAGACATTTCGAAAGCTAGACTGGAGTTGGATGGCTTGGCTCTGTTTGCTTGCAGAGATTGGTTTCGGTGAAGATACCAACTTTCCAAAGGCAGACCGAATCTCTGGAAAAAAAATTGCGAATAATAAAACAAATACCAAAGCAAAGTTAATGTAGACGACGGGAGGAATACGGTATTTTTTTTCCATAGATGTCTGCACCACTTCCAGGTTCCCCTAGCTATCAGCCTTGTCGAATCAAAAAGATTCAAAACCTCCTCTATGTTAGTATTATTGGTTGCCTACAAATCCAGTGTTTGCCTTACCTCTACCATCTTGGAAAAGAACAGTCCAAAATTATTTGGAACAGAGAAAATATTGAAAGAAGTTTAGAGAATCCAGCGTACGACGAAAAAACAAAAAAAAAGCTGAAACTCATTCGTGAAGTCCGAGAATTTGCGATCACCAAACTGGCGCTAAGCAAAAAAGGTGGATTTGAATATTTTACAAAACTCGAAAGAGATGCGATTGGTTGGAACGTCTCAGCTTCTAAACCACTAGCATTTGAATCTTATACTTGGTGGTTTCCTATCGCAGGTTCTGTTCCATATAAAGGCTATTTTGATAAAAATCTTGCTCTAGAAATGGAAGAGGAACTTAAAAAAGAAGGGTATGATACAAGGATTCGTGAAATTGGTGGATATTCCACATTGGGTTGGTTTTCTGATCCCGTTCTCTCACCTCAACTTTCATGGCCAAATCACCGTTTGGTTGGACTTGTAATACATGAGATGGCGCACGCAACTGCTTACTTACCTGGTGATTCAGATTTGAATGAATCCTATGCGACCTTTGTTGAAGAAAAAGGTGTGGAAATATTTTATTCCGAACCCAATTTCAAAAACCAAGAAGAATTAAATCTATTCAAAACAGAAAAAGAAAAAAAAAGAAAAGGATTAGAGCTATTAAAAAAATATGCGAAACTGTTAGACGAAACTTACAAAGAAGATATCCCTGACTTTAAAAAACTCGAACGCAAATCAGATTTGATCCAAAAATTCAAAATGGAAGTTTTTGAAAGAAAATTGATTCCTTTTGATAAGTATCAAGAATTTTTAAAACGAGATTGGAATAATGAAGACTTTTTAGGAGCCCTGCGATACAACTCAGGGGAAACATCTTTTGAGTCGATATTCCAGTCCTGTAATGGAAATTTTTCTAAGTTCCACGAAGGCGTAAAAGATATTTTTAAACTTTCGGCTGAAGAACGAAAGTTATTCCTATCCAAATCAAGTGAACCTAATCTTCAACGATAGCATTTGTAAACAAACGGTAACCAGTCCAGTATCGATCGTCGACTGCCTGTTGCCTTGCAACTTCTTTTCCCTCTAACAATCGTATATGAACTGGTTTTGGAAGAGGTGATTCCTCCAAGAATTTACGCATAAAAAATAAATTATGAATTCCATTTTGTGCACCAGATTGGAATACGAAAAATCCAGAATTTTCTTTAGATAAATAGTAAGCAATTGGGCTAAAATCCAATATGAACTTCAGTCCAAAATTTTGATTTGTATAAACCGAATTTATACGTTTTGACCTAGATTGAAGATTTGCAACAGGCTCTTTTCCTATTTGAAATTCAGTCTTAGAAAATTCTATAGGAGAAAAATCAAGAGTGATATTACTTCCTCCTGCCTTGTTCTCACCTAACTCCCATTGAATTAGTTTTGACTCTATTTGGGTCTTTTGATTTTCACCTGCATTCACGTAAACAGGAGAAAAAGACTTCATACTAAATGTCTGACGCTTTAAGGATGGATTAGACAAAAGATTAGATACAGACGCAACATAATAATATTCCGTATCTGGTAATTGAAGTGGAATTAACTCGTGTAAACCATGTAGGTAAATATAATGTCTCTTGGATTTATTCAAACGTAAGTTAGTTCTATATCGATCAGATATAGATTCACGAAGTAATGTTTCGGTACCTCCGCGAAGTATTGAGTTATGATATCTTTGGATCTCTTTAAAAATCTCCCGATTATCAGAAAATAATTCTCTACCTAAAGACTTCCCTCCACTAAAGGACAATAAGTAGGATTTTTTACCCAAGTCAAAGACTGCGTTTAACTCTTGATTACCGACCATTTTTTGTTTGAGAGAATCTGAAAAGGGAACAAATTCTGGTAAGTCTTTTATATAAACTCTTTTACCTGGTTTACATACTCTCAATAATCCTACACAATTGTCCTCAGAGAGGTAGGAATAGTAAGTAGAGAGGGCATAGGCCTTGAAACATTGACACCTGAGCCTTATCCTCTGTATCTGTGCATGCCTGTCTAGTTGCAAGCTCAGGGGCATCTTTACAACTTTGTACTATTGAATTCTTATCCACACTTCGCTCTAAGCTTAAACTACATCTCTTTTCTCTCTCTAGTCACCTGCAGCAAGCATCTGATTCACTATTTTAAATGACACCATTTGTGTAACAAGTGTTTTTAATAATAATAACTTCTGGTTTGGCCCTGTCTGAGTCGGTTGTGTTGTTTTCTGTCAGGCTTTTAATTGATGACTCAGACAGTTAGCCAATACCGGAATATTTTTAGTTAATAGGTTTTAGCCCTCGGGATCTATACTACCGAGGGCAAAAAAAAATAA
>JALOTI010000263.1 GCA_025457985.1 Leptospira sp. | reverse complement strand
ATGATCTTACGAAGTAACGTTAAAGGCAGTCGGTAGTTTTTTATATAGTATTCAAAACCATAATAAGCCAGGACACTTACGAAGAGAAATCCTGCCAAAGCTAAAGATGAGTAAATTTGCTGTTTGTATCGAATGAGCCAGTTATAGATGAGAGAGAGTGAATCCCTTAAAGAAATCGTTTCTCTAAGGGAAGGGAGGCCTTTCAAAGGAGATTAAAGTTTGCCCTCCGGCTGGAGTACTTCCAAACATTCTTTTTGAATGGAACGTAGAGTCTCATTTTCTGGAAACTCCTCCAAACCCAAGTTGCTTACTTGAAGACTTTTTTGGTAGAAACTTGTGTTTTTATATTCAAAACCCATTTTTAGGTAGGTTTTTGCGGCAGTCTCATAGTAAAACTCGTCTTTTTTCTGATTCCCTTTGGTGTAGGTTTTGGTAAGGGTAGCAAGCGCTGGGTAGTACTCTCGTTCTGCCACCAAAGATTGAACGACCAGCTTCTTCCTTTCCACCGGGTTGTGGTTTTTATCCAATTTTTCGGATTGGTTGAGGTATTGGATTGCTTTTGAGTATTCGTTCTTTCCGATGTATGCCTTTCCCATAACCAAATTCCACTCGGAAAGAGTCGATGGTTGAGCTTTTGCTTGGTTCACTTGGTTTAAGGTTTGGATCGATTCAGAATATTGGCCAAGTTCCAAAAGGAGTTTGCCCTTGCGGACTAGAATTTGGTCGCGTTTTTCGTCAGGAATTCCTGGTGTTTTTAAATCACGATCTAGACTCTCGATCTGAGCCATATGAGTTCCAGTATTGATTTTGGAGAGTCCTCCTGTTTTTAAGGACTCTTGTTTAGTTGCGCAGTTTTCACATACCACAGCCAACGCCAACAATAGGGTTAGTGGGAGACTTGATTTCATTAACTTACCTTCAGTTTCTCTAATTCCTCTAGGAAATTTTTGGTTTCAGCTTCCCTGTCCTTGGTTTCCATAGGGAAAAAAAGAACGGCGTCCCGGGAAAGCTCCTCTATAAACCGAGATGGGGCGCTCTCGATCTGCTCCCCAAATTTGCGTCTTGTACTAGCCGAAGTCAAGTACAATTTTCGCCTCGGACGGGTCATACCCACATAGAGTAGCCTTCTTTCCTCATCGACAGCTTCTCCAATTTCTATAACACGTGAGTTCGGTAAAATTCCCTCTTCCAGACCAACTAAAAATACTAAATCGAATTCCAATCCCTTGGACTGGTGCATGGTGAGAAGTTGGACCCGGCGGTCCTCCTCGTCCTCTTTGGGCTCATCCTCCATCAGGAGAACCAATCTTTGTAAGAAGTCGAAGATCGTAGGCTTTTCTTCCCTGCCCTCTTCCTCTTCAAAAAAGGACAACATATTGACTAATTCACTCAAATTGTAAATCCGAGCCTTAACCACCTTCTCATCATCTTCTTCTTGTGAGATCATCTTCTCAAAACCAATTTGTGTGATCATTTCTCGGAGAATTGGGGCGAGTTTTGGTGCTAAGGCAAATTTTTTCTTAAAACTCTCGATCAGTTCCACAAAATGATAGATCTCTTGGCGAACTTTGGCCTTGATCTCGGGAAGGTAGTCTACATCCTCGATCATCTTTAAGAAAATTTCAAAGAGTGAACTTTTTTTCTGGAAACTTTCCTCTTGCAGAATCTGAAGAGTGCTTGGTCCTATACCGCGTTTGGGAGTATTTATGATCCTGAGTAAGGAATAGTCATCCTTCGGATTTGCCACATAACGCAAGTAAGATATACAATCCCGAATTTCTTTCCTATCGAAAAAATTATACCCACCTACAACCTTATATGGAATACTCCGATTTCTTAGTTCTTCCTCAAAAGGCCTCGATTGAAAGTTGGTCCGAAAAAGTATGGCAATCTCTTTTCCTTTGTACTCATTTTTTACAAGAAAGGATTGAATGCGACCGACGACAAAAATTGCCTCTTCCTTTTCATCAGCAGTTTCGTAATACTCTACTTTTTCAATCGAAGGTATGCGGCTGAAAAGAGTTTTCTCTTTACGGCCCGAATTATTTTTAATTAATGAATTTGCAGCTTCTATGATATTGGCAGTTGACCTATAATTTTCCAAAAGCCGAACAACCTTTGCGTGCGGAAACTCTCTTTCAAAATTTAATATGAGTTCAACATTCGAACCTCGGAATGCATAAATACTTTGGTCGTCATCTCCTACGACACAAAGATTATCTGACTCTCCACGAAAGAGTGATAAAAACTCGTATTGCAATTGATTTGTATCTTGGAATTCATCTACCAAATAGTATTCATATTTTTTTCTATATAAGCTAGCAATGTCATCAAACTCAGCTAACAAACGCTTGGGGAGTAGTATTAGATCGTCAAAATCAACTGCATTTCGCTCTTTCAGTCCTTCTTCATAGAGAGGAAACAATTCTTCAGTAATCGACTCAAGTTCACCTAATGACAACCCGCTGTTTTGATTCAAATTTTGTGTATTTTTTGCGAAAGAAATGCGACGAAGGATTTCTTTCGGTGGCACTTTTTTGGGATCAATCTTTTTGCCTTTTAGGAGTTCCGAAACAAATGATTCCTGATCACCACCATTAAAAAGTAAAAATGTTTCTTTGTAACCCAAACGAGTTATATGTTCCTTTAAGATTTTTAATCCTAAAGAGTGGAATGTGGAGAGAACAATCCCTTTCAGTTTTTCCCGAGGAACCATCTTTCTGAGTCTCTCTGCCATTTCCTTTGCAGACTTGTTCGTGAAAGAGAGCGCCACAATTCTTTGGGAAGGAATTTTTTCTGTTTCAATCATATGGGCGATTCGATTCGTTATCACCCGAGTTTTTCCAGAACCAGCACCTGCGAATACAAGCAAAGGGCCTTTGACGGTTAAGACAGCTTCCATCTGTGCAGGATTGAGTTTCATAGACCTAAGTAAGTGACATAATTAGAAGTTTCCAACTAGGGTCGAGTGAAAAAACGAAAACTCCTTCGACCCTGGGGAGATTTTATTGAGGTTCTTTTAGGTCTTGGGCGGTGCCGTATCTTGGAAACTTTTTAGAGTTTGATAGTGTTTTAAAAAATTTAAAAAAACCGGATCTTCAATAGGGAGAACCGAACGAAACAACATCCAATCCAAAGTTGTGTAAAGAGCTAACTCCGAGGTTCCAAGTTTTCCGTCCGAAAAGAAGGAATGACCGTTTAACTTTGATTTGACATAGTTAAGAATCGAACTCACACGAAGAGAATTTTTTGTGAGATATGGAGCAGCGTCTGAACCGATTCCTTCTTTATGAAGGTAAAAGAGTAAAATCGCATTATCGAGGCATTGGTCAATTGCCGTAAGGAGATTGGCCTCCTCCCATTTTTCTTTGTGATTTTTTTCTCGGAAATTTCCAAACCCTCTCGTTTCAAAAATGTAATCCGTTATCGTATGTGAGTCCCAAATTTTTTTTCCATCTACTTCTGCATAAGGAACTTTCCAGAGAGGATTTTTTTCTCGAAGTTCCTTTTGTCCTACTTCTGTCATTGTATCAAACATTTCAAAAGGAATACCGAGCTCTAAACAGAGAATTCGTATCCGACGAACATATGGGGAAGTAAAACTGCCAAATAATTTCATATAAAAACGGTATAAAAAATTTGTCCCCACTGGCAAGTGAAAGATTTCAGAATTTTTTACTTCTATTTTTATACACTCGACATTTTTTTTTCACTTACGAATCATTGGAAGCTATGAAAGAGAGAAAGAACTGGAAAGATCATTTTGTTACTCCTATTTATACGGTATCTAGCTTTGATATCCAACTCCCCCGTTCCACACAGGAAAAAACTTACCACGTTCTAAAATCAAATAATTGGGTGAATGTTGTTCCCGTAACCAAAGATGGAAATATTTTGATGATAGAACAATATAGGCATGGAATTGGCGAGATGAGTTTGGAACTACCTGGAGGAATTGTCGACGAACAAGAGTCTGGTGCAGAATTGCAAGCTGTGATACGTGAGTTACGTGAAGAGACTGGCTACACTACAAATATAGAAAACTACACACTTCTTTCAAAGTTTTCTGGTAACCCCGCTATGTTTACCAACTGGTCATTCTCTTATTTTGCAAAAGATGTTGAGTTAACCGACCCAGTTGAATTTGATGAAGGTGAG
>JALOTI010000262.1 GCA_025457985.1 Leptospira sp. | reverse complement strand
TCAGCTTGGGTAGTTAGTGGAGTTCCTGAAATCGCGCAGGTAGTGTTGAGAATAGAGAGTCCGCCAGGTAGACCAGGTGTGGATGCACAAGTTGAGGTAGTAGTAGAAAGGGTCGGTGTAATTGTTCCGACATTTCCGAGTGCATAGAAAGTATAAGAGGAGTTAGGATAAGAAATTGTTTGACTCGTCAAATTTAACGTTATTGAGGTGCTTTCTCCATCAAAAGTAGTATCTGTACTAGATGAGGTAAGTGCAATACTAGAAGCATCAGCAATCGTATCGAGACGTGTGATTTGAACTGTTTGTATTGTTGCATAATTTGCCGGAGTAAATGTGAGTACAAATGGTGTGACTGCTGATCCGTTGATGCGTATTTTTGATGTATCAAAGCCCAGATTGATTGTTACGTTTTGTAAAGGCTGTGAGCTCAAACGAGTGGAAAATCCTGTTTGATTGGGGGCACGTATCGTTAGACTGAGAGAAGATATTTGGATTCGACCTGATCGTCCGATAGATACACTTGGCAAACTTTGATCGCGAGGGGAAAGTCCATTTAACAAAGTCAAAGCGAGCTCATTTCTCTCAACGACCTCTTTACATGTCGGAGTAAATAATATGAAAAAAAATAGGACGGAGTGGATGAAAAAGTATCTATGTCCCATAATTTTAATCTCTATTTGTATAGACGAAAGAAAATTCCGACTACTCTTATAGTTTCGGCGATCCGAAATCGATTTACAAGTACTTATCAAAGAGTTTCAGAAATCAAAGTTTTACAATTCGTACTAATCCCTAATAAAAAACGGAATTCTTTCCTGTTCTTGTCGCCGATAGAAATACTATGGACCAAAACTATGAGCCAACTCTTGAGGAATGGGAAGAAATAACTCAGAGACTTTTTTCAAAGGTCGAAGAACTGGAATTGCTCATGGCTGAGGTTGAAAAGGATCTTGCCAGATTCCGAAATGCCAGAGAAGAGTGGCAGAAATTTCATATGGCATGGAAAGAGGAATACTTCCAAACCCAAAGACAATCTGCCTGAAAAATCGTTTCTCTCAAGGTCCCGTTCGAAAATCTTGACCTATCCCATCCAAAATAGGTAAAAACATGGTAGAAAAACCGTTGTCTCCTTTCGGCGAGCTTGCTCCCAAAACAGAAATTCCCCTTACGGATATTAAAAAAAACATCTACGGCAGATATTTAGAAGAATTCAATGTTGGTGATATTTATGTTCACCCGAGACAATTTACTGTAGATCGTAGTTTTGCTCAAGAGTTTGCAACCGTCTTTATGGATGCAAATCCTCTGTATCTCTCGTCTGAGTATGCGAAAGCTCATGGATTTTCGGATCTACTTGTTCACCCTCTCTTGGTCTTTAATTTGGCCCTTTCTATTGGTGTTCAAAATAACAGTGAAAAGGCGTTGGCAAACCTAGGTTATTATAACGCTCAGTTTTTGATTCCTGTTTATCCAGGGGACACATTGTCTTCTCGGACAAAAATACTGGCAGTCGATGATAAGGGTCCCGATAAACCCGGTATTGTCAGTGTACGTACACTTTGTCTCAATCAGAAGAACGAAGTTGTTTTACAATACGAAAGAAAAATTATGATTTACCAATCGAACGGAAAACCGAAGGGGAATCCAAAACCTGGTGATGCTTCTGCCTACTTTCCAGAATCAAAAACTCCAAGTTTAAAACTCCCAAAATTATCTTTCCCAAAAGATATGAAGGATGTGACTTGGGGACATACCTACTTTGAGAATTTTAAAGCAGGTCAAATATATGTTCATCAAAATGGTAGAACAATCACAGATGAACACTACCAATGGACCTATCGAGTTGGAAACACACATCCGTTACACTATGACAAACTTTATTCGGCAGGAATTTCAGGCCCTATGGGCGGAGAGCCAGTCGTTTACGGTGGTTTGGTGTTTGGATGGCTTGCTGGAATGGCATCTCGAGATATTTCAGAGAACGCGATTTGGGATCTTGGATTTACAGAAGGATACCACACACAGCCCGCATTTTCTGGTGATACTGTAACTTGTATTTCGAGGATTTTGGCAACGGAAGATAAAGGTACTGAATATGGAATTCCTGCTGGTGAAGTTCAGATTCAATTCATTGGTCTAAAAAATATCAAAGCCAATGACGCGATTGAGAAATTTGGCGCAGACCTCTTCCTAAAAGAGAATGATAAGAAAAAGTTAGGAAAAGAAAAAATACCTGAAAAGATTTTTGAAATCGAAAGAAGATTGATTATCAAAAAACAGCCATAAGTCGATGAAAATTACCATCCCTAAAAAAATTCCTCCCATGGAAGAAGTTGGGGATGGTGTCTTTAAGATTGTATTACCACAGCCATTCTATGCACCGAATAATGTTTATATTTATGAGGGCAGTGATGGTCTGATTTTTATTGATTCGGGATATATAGAGTCAGTCCCGATGTTACAAGCTTCCCTCCGAACCAGGGGCTATTCCTTAAATGATATAAGGCATATAATCTATACTCATAACCATTTGGACCATATTTCATCGTCATTGGTTTTAAAATCATATGCTAAAAATGTAACCTATTATGGTTACAGAGCTATGCAAGATGGCGTCGGAAACTACCTAGAGTCCATGTTATTATTTGAAGAAGCCACGGAAGATCTGTTCCATAAAGCATTTGGCGACAAAGAGGAATTACATCGTATTCTTTCGGAATCGAGGAGAGGGTGGCGGCAATTCTTTAGTAAATTTAAAGAGACTAAAAAGGGAGATCCAATACTCAGAATTGATGTTGCCATTGACCATAACGACAGTTTGGAGTTAGGTGGTAAGAATTTTAGGTTTTTGTATACTCCTGGCCACAATCTCTACCATATTACTCCGATAGATCCTGAACATGGAATTTATTTTTCGGGCGATCTCATCATTGCAAATCTGACGGCCATTTACTCTGAAATGGATGGAAGTTTGGGAGATTATTACTTTACACTTTCTAAACTTTTGGATGAACCAATTCGTCGTATGTTGCCAGCTCATGGTCAGGAAATTGAAGATCCCAAAAAAACAATCCTAGTAGTTAAGAAGACCTTGAGTATATTAGAAAAAGGTGTAATTAGAAGATTAAAAGAAGGGGCCTCCGATTTGAAGGTTTTGATGGAGGCAGCCATTGGGAAAAAAGTCCATAATGGTGGTCATTTGCCGACAGCCCTAGGTTTGGTTTATAGCATCATTCAAAAACTTGTTCTAGAAGGATCTGTCCGAATTGAAAAAAGAGAGAATGGTTATGAAGTGTTTCACTATTCAGGGAATTAGTTAGTATTTCTTACATTCGTTAATTGCCATATCTCTGATATCCTTCCTTTATAAAGTCGTATTGCACCTAAACTTTCAAACTCCTTTTGAATGCCTAGGATCCGTTCTTTGGGCCAAAGTTCCTCATCGGTAAGTTCTGGCGCTATTAAGAGTAAACAATCTTTATTTTTTGTAGAACATTCTTTGGTAGCAAGTGTCAATGGTTTGGTTCGGATTGTATCTTGTAAAAAAATGGACAAATTGTACTGAGAGTAAATCTCCGGAACGTCCCGAAGAATTTTGGATAGATCATTTACATCTTTAAAAAATTCTGCTTGGCGTGCTTTTTTTGTCTCTGAATTACTTTCCAAAATTTTCGTCGCATTGAGTGGAAAGTTCGTATCCAATGAATTCTTATAGAATACCATCATGATACATAAAAACAAGATAGACCATCTCTCTTCTTCCCAATATTTAATTAGCAAAACACCTGCAAAGAGAATCATTGGTAAAAGGCTATAAGAATAGTAGGAATACAATTCATGGTGCCAAGGCCTGTTTGAAAAAAAATGGATGAGGTAGACAAGTCCGATTCCTATCGATTCAAAGCTCCTCGTAAATATTGCACTCCCTCCGCTCACAAATACTTCAATTAGGATTTTTAAAGATTTCCAATTACGATCTTGTATGGTAGCATTTTCGTGTGATTCCGGTGATATTATCAAGTTATCCAAACAAAATAACAATAAATGTTGGATAACAGTTGCTATAGACGGTTAACCACACGTGCATAATAAGTCGCATCAGTTCGGCAGAGTCCCTGTAACATGTAGTGATATCGCCTACCGAAAACAGCTGCTGCAGTCGCAGC
>JALOTI010000261.1 GCA_025457985.1 Leptospira sp. | reverse complement strand
AATTACCATGCTTGCGATTTTGGACAATCGTCCCAAAGTATTTACACTTAAAGAAATACTAAAGTCCTATGCAAACCATCGAAACGAAGTTGTTATCAAAAGAACTGAGTTTGATTTAGATAAAGCAAAAAAACGTGCTCATATTTTAGAGGGTCTCAAGATCGCTCTAGATAATATCGACGAAGTAATTAAAATCATCCGCTCTTCCAAAGACCCTCGAGAAGCTCAGTCAAAATTGATGTCGAGTTTTGGTCTATCCGATATCCAAGCTGATGCGATCTTGGAAATGAGACTTCAAAGACTTACTTCTTTAGAAGTTCAAAAGATTATAGAAGAATTAGAGCAGGTTAGATTATTGATTTTAGATTTGGAAGATATCTTGGCTAAACCAGAACGGGTTAAAAAAATTATCTGTGATGAACTTGGAAAAGTATCAGAATCCTTTGGCCAAAAACGAGTAACAGAAATTAGTTTAGAATCTCTTGAGTCTTCAAGTTTTAATGCAGAAGACTTGATTGCCGATGAAGAAGTTGTGGTGCAAATATCAGAAGATATGTTCATTAAACGACTTCCGATGGATACCTTCCGTAAACAAAAAAGAGGTGGGAAGGGAGTTCAGGGAATATCGACAAAACGCGAAGATTTTGTAAAAAAACTAACAATCGCAATGACGCACGATAATTTAATGCTCTTCTCTAACAAAGGTCGAGCTTTCCTTCTCAAAGTTTATGAACTACCAATCGGTAGTAAAGAGGCTCGTGGAAAATCATTGAAAGCGATCATAGGACTTAATGACGAAGAGACGATTACATCCGTCTTTGCATTTAGAGAATTTGATGAATCATATCTTCTAATGGTTACACGTGCAGGTTTTGTTAAAAAAATCCAGTTGGATGAATTCTCCAATACTAAAAAATCAGGAATCATTGCCATCGGATTGCGGGAGGGAGATGATTTAATCGATGTTATTGCCAATCCAGATAATTATGATGTCTTTATAGCGAGCAAAGATGGACTTGCGATTCGAATGAATCTCAATGAACTCAGATCCCAAGGAAGAACCGCATCTGGAGTAACTGCAATGCGTTTGGAGGACAATGATGAGATTGCCGGGATCACAAAAGTAGAACCGGAGACCGTCCTTTTCTGTATCTCTGAAAATGGTTTTGGAAAGCGAACAAATTTTGATGAATTTGGAACCAAAGGTCGCGGTGGTAAAGGTATGACCTATTTAAAGATAGGTGAAAAAAATGGTCGAGCAGTTGGCATTGCGTCTGTTAAAGAAGAAGATGAGCTTCTTGTTATTACCCAATCTGGTATGGCAATTAGAGTTGAAGTGAAAGATATTTCGATCATTGGCCGCAGTGCTATGGGTGTCCGAGTTGTGAATACAAAAGACGATGATTTCGTTAAAGATTTCGCAATTGTAAAAGATACCGAATAAAAAATATATTAGGAACAGTTCCATTATGGTGAAAGTAGGCAATGTTGAAATCTTAGGTGATGTTGCTCTTTCGCCTATGGCTGGCATTTCCGATAGCCCCTATAGGAAAATAGCTCGTCGATTTGGTTCAGCCTTTTCCTACACTGAATTTGTAAATACCGAACAAATTGTTCGTAATAATCAAAGATCAATTGATATGTTTCGCTTCGATGAGATAGAACGTCCCATTGTATTCCAAATTTTTGGATCTGATTTGAACAAAGTTGTCGAATCTTCAAATATAATTGAGGAACTAAATCCAGATATCATTGATTTGAATATGGGTTGTTCCGTAGCTAAGGTTTCTTCGCATGGGTCTGGTGCAGGTTTGTTAAAAAATTTACCACTTGCTGGTCGTATGATCGAAGGCATGGTGAAAACTAATTCTTGTCCGATCACAGCGAAAATTCGAATTGGTTGGGATTTAAATTCACTAAATTATAAAGAAACAATCCATATTTTACAAGAGTCAGGTGTGTCCGCAATTTCTGTCCACGGACGAACTAAATCGATGGGTTATACTGGTTTAGCAGACTGGAATATAATTGGTGAGATAAAATCTATCGCAAAGGTTCCTATTTATGGAAATGGTGATATCCAATCCTATAAAGAAGCACAGGAACGCAAAAAAGAAACTAATGTGGATCTTGTCCTTATCGGCAGGAAGGCAATAGGCAATCCGTGGATATTTTCGCCGAAAGCTAAAGTTGAGTATAAATGGGCAGATGTCAGACAGCTGATACTTGAACATTTAGATGAAATGTTGAAATTCTACCCAAGTGATGACGATTATGCGCTTGTTCTATTTCGAAAGCATTTTGTTCGTTATATGGAGGGCTTTACTTTTTCATCTGGACTAAAACAAAAACTGCTTCAAACTTCAAGTGTGAGTGAATTTAAAGAGCTTCTATATTCTTTGGAACTTTATTTTGATATGCAACCAATTCAATTAAAAGAATCTGATACACATTGCGAGATGTATCTTTGAGGTGAAAAAATGGCTGATGCGAATAAATCAATCTTTTCGGACACATACAGCATGTATGGTGGACCTAAGCAAAAAAGGAAACAAGCGCGAGTTAAAATTGATGTACCTTGCGAGATAAAACTAATCAATTCTAAGAACCCACCAGTATTGGGTCACCTATCCGATATCGGAACTGGCGGTCTATCACTTCAGGCAACTGCAATATTCTATAATGGTGACCAAGTAAAGATATCCTTTGAATTAAACAAAGTTAAAACCGAGATTATAGGATCCGTGCTACGTACTTCAGGAAAAACCACTACCGTGGTTTACGGTCAGTTGGAGCCTAACGTTCATTCCTTAGTTCAGGACTATATTCACAAACATTACTTTGATTCAAAAGCCAAGTAGACTTAGTCCCCGGGATTTTCATCTGAGTAAAAAAAAAGCCTCCGAAATTGGAGGCTTTTTTAGCAAATTATTTGCTATTTTTTTAAAACTAACTACTGAGCAGCAGTCGCTTTAGCTTCAAGAGCCTTTTGTCCACCTGCATATCTGAGGTAACCGACACATTGGCATTCTTCCCAAGTCTCAGCTTCGCCGATATTTGCACAAACTCCAGTTTCGTTGTTTAGGGAACAGCAGTCATAAACTCCCACTCCTTTGATCAAACCTTTAGATTCAGAAACGATCACGGAACCAGTTGATTGTCCATCAGACACACCAGATGCTTGTTCTAAGTATTCACCTAGAATCTTTTTCAAGCCGTCTCCAGCAACTTGGAGTCTTGCTGCTTCACGGCATGTAGATTGTTTCATGGCAACTGAATTAGCTTTGATTGCTTTGTCAGATGCACGAGCGGAAAATTTCATGTAAAGATAATCAAATTCCTTCTCTTTGCCTTTGCAATATTCAGCGGGGCTTTCACCACGTTTAGCAGCAGCTGCGTCTGGGGCACATGCCCAACCTTCGAAAATCCAACCATTTTTACCTACGGTCGTAGCGTCTCTTCTGCCTCCATCTTTGGATCCACAGGATACAACAAATGCGATCAGAGCGGCACATACGATAAGCGATTTCTTCATAAAGAATCTACTCCTTTGCCCTAAATTAAAAGGTCTACGAAAAACCTTGTCAATCTTTTCTCAAACAAAACTATTTCTCTCTTTGGGATAAGGATTTACAATTCCTCTGGAATGTCCCCAAATACTATTTATGTCTCTAGTTTATAGACAAATTGTCCAAATTTTCCTGATAGTATCCGTTTTTATCCTACCAAGTTTAGCTTTTGCTAGAGAGGTTACGGTCCTCCCCGCACAGATTTCGGGACTCATTCCCAATGAATTTGGATCAGAAGCAGATACAAAACTGGAGATTCCGAGATTGACCCGACATTTTTTGCGAAAGAATTTTTTTACCGAGCTGACGGATGGTCGGTTGATTGAATCTAAATTTCAGGAAGATTTTCAGTTTGGTGAAATCCAATTGGAAAAAGCCGGCTCCACTCTTTGTCTGGAGTGGGACAGCCAATTCTTAGTCCAGGATGTTGTGGATTTTGGCAATCCTACATTGGTAAAGACTTTTATTTACAATTGTAAATCGGCAGGTCTACAAACAATTCAATCCAAATTGGTTAGCAACTTTTTGGTATCTTACGAAAAACATAATGAAAAATGTTTTCGATTTTTGCCACCCAAAAGTAGCGAAAAAAGAATT
>JALOTI010000260.1 GCA_025457985.1 Leptospira sp. | reverse complement strand
CATATGTTAAAGACTTCACTCATCAGTTTTTCAATGGCTGTTTTGCTTTATTTTGCTTTAAACAAGTTCATTTTTTTCCCAAAAGAATCTTCGATTCAAACTCCACTAGTAATCTATTTGAAAAACTCAAATCAGAATTTATTGCTTCTCCTTCCAGTTCTTTTTGTTTTTGGTTCATCCTTTTTTAAATTGCATGTTCGGATTTCTTTGCTTCTGGGGATCGTTTCGAGTGGTATATTAGGTATTTCTAATTTAGATCAATTCGTTTCATTTAGCAAGAGTATGGTGTTAGGATTTGTTTCTGAGACAGGTGAACCTGCCATAGATACGTTTCTTAGCGGAGGGGGAATTTCGGCAATTCTTCCGACAGAATTTTTAATTTTGTCCGCAGTTTGGTTTGGAGCTAATTTAGAAAATTCGGGATATCTAAAAGAAATTTTAGAAGGGATCGGTGAAATCGTTAAAAAGCAAAAGGATGTGATCTTTGCAACCATGAGTTCTGCATTACTTTTAAACCTCACAACCGCTGACCAATACCTTTCCATTGTCATTCCAGCAAATGCATTCCGAAACTTGGCGGAATCAAATCATATTCCCAATAAGGACATTTCAAGGGCTTTGGAAGATTCTGGAACGATCACATCTGCTTTGATTCCTTGGAATAGTTGTGGTGCATTTATGGCGGCCTCACTAGGCGTTGCCACCATTCACTACCTGCCGTATGTTTTTTTTAACTTAATCCATATATGTCTGAGTGTCGCCTTACTTGGATTCAAAAAATCAAAATGAGTTCGTAGTTTTAAAACTAACTGACGCAGTTTCTAAAATTTGAATTGCCGACGATTCATTTATTAGTATCCAATTTTTAATCCTTCTGTTGAATCTTCGCCTATGTTAAAACAGATTGATGACGAAACTATATTGAAAATTGTAATAGAAGCCCGTTTAACAGAGGCTGCGACAAAAGATGTGAAGTTATGGCTTCCTTTGTGGATGGTTCAAAAACTTTCAAAAAAACGAAAAATCACAGAAGACGAACGTTCCGAAATTTTAGTTCGGATACTAGAACAGTATGCGAGAATTTGGGAATTGTCCCTCGCGTATTCAACTTCTTGTGTGTTAGGTTTTTTTGTAACCTATGTTCTCAACCTCTTTCGGAATCTGACTAGGAGTTCCGTTCAAAACACGGAAAACATCCAATTTTTAAAACTTTGGTCGGAGGGTATTGGCAAAGATCCAAACGAGAAGCAGTCTCCCTTCGTTCGTTCGATTCACAAAGGGTTACATGTCCTTCCCCAATTTGCACAATTGATTTTATCTCTAAAATACCACTTGGATCTTTCGCCTCACGCAAAGACTCTTTTACTTTGGAAACTCAAATCGAATGGGATGGATCTAATGGAATTCCAGAAAATACTTTTAAGAAGGGCGGAGATTCGGAGAATAGAAAAGCAAAAGATGATGGGGCATATTTTACGATACACGCGGCTTTTGTACTACTATCCAGAATCGGAAAAAAGGAACTGGTATCTTTTGCAAAAGAAATCTTGGATTCGTAAATGGAACCAGGCAAATAACAGAAGTTTTTTTTCTGAAAGGGAATTGGTAAAACTCTTAGGTGTATCGAGGAAATCCATCCGAACTGAGGTTCTGCGTGCGATCCGATTCCTCAAAATTCGAAATCGAGATTTATTGCACTGTGCATAAAAATTTGCTTTACATATTGGTGATTTTGGTTCGAATTTAGGGAACACCGCCTTCCGAAGGGTTATGAAAATCAAAGTTACTAGTAAAAATGACGTGCACATCATAAAAATTGAAGGTGCCATCAAAGCAGGAAACGAGTTCGAGTTGTCTGAGAAAATCGAACAGTATATCAAAAAAGGACAAGTTCCCAAATTTATCATAGATTTGAAAAAGGTTCCCTTTATCAATTCTGCGGGTCTTGGTACTTTTTTGAATATTTACAAGCACATTGACGGACTCAATGGAAGACTTGTCTTTGCCAATCTCAATTCTGACATCGAAAACCTGATGGAGATTACCAAACTTTCCAGCGTTTTTGAAATCTACAAAACATTGGAAGAGGCAGAAGACTCATTCGAATACTAATTTTGTAAACGAGGCCTTCTATGGACACCTGGCGGATCATCCTATTGAAGGTCACAAAGACAAAATCCTTCATCTTCTTTTTTGTCTGCTTCCTCTTCTACAAATGTATCTTTAATGTCTTCACTGCAGACCTACTTGTACCCAAACTCGTAAAATCCTTTACCCTAGGTACTTATGAAGGGAATTTCAAACGGTTTTCTTTGTTTTTTGGGATTGAAATTCACGATGTAAAATTCTACCCAGGGGCTCCGTTTGAAAACAATACGATCCTTTCTGCAAAAAAAATAATCCTTCATTGGAATCTTCCCGCTTTGTTACTTGGGAAATTAAAAATTTCGGAGATAGGCCTTCGAGACCTTTCGATTAACATAGAAGAAAAGGATGGAATCTCCAACCTAACAAGAATTTTACCACCGAAAAAAAAAGAGACCGAACTTGAAATTGCAGAAGAGAGTGAGCCAACAGAGGAAATATCTACCTACCTTCCTTTACAAGCTTCTGCATATGTAAACCTTGATAATATCAACTTTTCTTTAACTTCCGATTCTCAGGAGTTAAAAAGCCTCAGCGTAAAGGATTTGAGTTTAGAACTGGAGTTGGTTACCAATCGATTTACATCTATTCCCTTAAATCTTGAAATTGTAGATCAGTTAGACTATGTTTCGTTTAAGTTGAACAAAGAAAAACCAATACCGATTGGTCTTAACACGGACAAGGTAAAATGGAACCAAACCATTCCTCTCTCTATTAATTTTGAGTGGGATCGAACTGCAAGACCTGAGCTCTTTCTGTTCACATCTAATTTTGGCCAAGACAATATATTAATGGAAGTTAAAAACAAACCAGTAGAACTTGGGCTTCATTTTTTCTCAGATATAAATTATAAGCCTGAATCTGATTTAGTTGAAATCAAAAATGTTTTTTTAAAAGTCCTGGGTTCCTCTTGGTTTACGATACAAGGAAAGATTACAGACCTTTCGAAAGAAAAACCTATTGTAGATATCAAGATAGTTGAGTCAAAAATTTTACTATCCAACTTACAGAGATCGATTGATCAATTAAAGGGGATTGTACCAGATATCAAAATCTCAGGTGATCTTAGTTTGTTGGGAACCGAGTTTCTGGGGAACTGGACAAATATCAAATCTAAGTTTATAGCCAAGGGGAATGGGGTTTCTGTTTCTATAGGGAACCAAAAACCTCATAACATAAGTTATCTTGATGTAAATCTGGCAACAGAATTGGATCTTTCGAACACAAGGACAAAGTCGAAAGAGATACCATTCCCACAGGTCCAAAGTTTAGAGATTGCACCGATTGCCTTAAATTACAATGGAGCAGATGTATCGATTTTAGGATCCTATGCGATACCAACAGGGGCATCTTTCCAAATTCAGCTACAAAAACTTGAACTAAATCCATTTCTGAGCTCTTTAAATGGGCGAACAAAGGCGGAACTTTCCATTGTTGGTGAGAATCTGTCTAGGTTAGATTTGAATCTCAAGACTCAAATTGATAACTTTCGTTATGCGCTAGATCGTTCAAGGTCTCCTTTTTCCAACATCGGGGCCAGTTCAGATATTGAAATAAAATTTGGTGAACAATTTAAGCCTGCAGAAATTTCTCTAAGGGATTTAAAATTAGAGCAACGAACCACTTCGAATTTGAAGGCTCTCCAACTGGGAGCCAAAGGGAATATTCAATTTACAGATGAAACTAATATACGAATGGACCCGATTCGACTCGATCTATCCACTTCTAACTTACTTTTAGTTCTTCCCCTAGTTTTAAAAGAGAAAGTTGCACCAATACAATCAATATTAGGTGAGTCACCGTCTGTAAGTTTGAAATTAGTCAGTAATCTCGGAAAAGAGAATAAAGAAATTAATGCTCGGATGTTTGCTAAACTTCCTGGATTAGAAATTAATGATCTGAGTTTAGATACTGAAGCTAAGATTCTTGGAAAGAATAATGATAGTATTTCCTTAAAGAAATTTGATTTATTTGCTTTTGATAAAATCCTCCACTTAAAAATATTTGCAGACTTAAAAAAGTCGAA
>JALOTI010000259.1 GCA_025457985.1 Leptospira sp. | reverse complement strand
ATCTTCGTATGATCGATCATTTTGTTCTTTAGAGAGATAAAAAACAATTTCTATATCTTCCTTCTGGAACTCTTCCCAAATCTCATCTTTCTGGATATCTTCGCCCAGAAGAAATCCGAAACGCAATCCACCCATAATGAAAATCGATTCCGTGTTTCCTTTTTTAATGGAAGATTCGTTACCAAGATTCGGATTCTTTTTTTCGTAAAAATCCACCACCACTAGCGATTGAACAATGGGAAGACTGATGGTTAGATCACCTGATTCATTTTTCCTAAAATGGGAACCACCGAAGATGACTCCAGGAAACTGTTCCGAAATCTCCAATAAATGATCTTGGTATTCTTTTTCATGTTTGGTGGCATCTAAAGGTGAGCTGCTTTGAAAGAGTTCCGGAAATCCCTCAGGCAAAACTAAGAACTGCGATCTGGCAGATGAAATCTTTTGTATATCTTCTCTACTAACTCTTTTATGAATATCCTTCTGAAATATTGTGATTTTTACTACTGCCATTAAAAAGGATTTCCTTCCGGAAGGATGTCATCGTCGTCCGATCCTAAATCCCCACTATTCGATGGAGAGGAGGAATCTGATTCGGATGGATTTGCACGTGCTTCTGGATTAGCCAACGCGTCTGAGGTTGATTCGTTTTGCAAATCCGCTTCTGATCCTTCCTCTTCATTGTTTTCCGACGTTGTCTCTGGAGTTACATCAATCCCATAGGATGACTTCATCTGCTCTGGTGTCAGTTCAACCAATCCACCATACAAATCCCCTGTATCAATACGATCATATAAGGCCATCACATAACAATACGCTTCCATTATACACTGTTTAACAGCCTTTTTATTCAATCGTTTTCGTGCTTCCATGGCATCTAAGGAAAGTATATCGTTCATATTACCTACGATTTCCTTTTTACCTTTCATATCTTTGATAAGAACTAGAAGGGAATCCCTTGATTTCTGAGCAAATTCCTTTACTGCCATTCGAACCGTTCTTGATTGGCCAGTTCGTTTTTGTTCGATTCCTGTTAATTTTTTAGAAGCTTCAATATAATTGTGACCAGGATTGGCTTTATGTTTTTCCAATTCCCTCATGATATCTAAATAAATCTTAAATTGATCTGTAATGGATCGTGTTCCTTCGTAGATATCCAAAAGATTTTGTCTGTAATCCACCTTAACGCCGTTTACATTCCCTGCTTTGATATCTATCTTTTTGGTAGTCATTACAAAGGAATACTCATCGTCAAATTCCAAAAAATAGAATAGGGATAACATAGCTTTGTCTGAGTCGGGAAGAGTTGCATATTCTCCTTTGGGATCAAATTTTCTACGAAGTTTTGGAATCGTATACATTTGCATCAACCGTAGCCCATATGCCTGCTCTTTCGAAAGAACTACCTCATCCTCTTTTTTTTCGGATTCTTCTTTATCTTTTTCTTCCTTGATGTCCTCTCTTGATTCTACAGGTGTTCCTCCAGGAACATTTTCTCCTGACTTTCTTTGTCCTGGTTTGTCCTCTGGATTGATATCCAAAAGACTTTCCATATAACGCGAGATAAGCGGAATATTTTTGTTTTCACACCGAATTACCACAAGGTAAAGTTTTTCGAAAAAACCATCAAATAAAGTATCGATTTCTTGTGATATTTTTTTCTTTTTGTTTGCGTATATTAATGCTGGTTTGTTTTCAAGCTTCTGCAATTCATCATATGCTTGTAAAAAAGATTTTTTAAGTGTTTCTTGATACGGATACAGAATATACATCCGTCTGAACAGACTATAGATTTGAGGTTTGACTCGTTCAATTGCGACAGGGGAGTTTGGTGCCGATAGTATTGGTTCTGTGAGGTCTGTTAACTCTGGTCCATTGTATAATTTTTGACCGAGTGCAATGAGTTCAACTAACATTGGATTTATACGATCCAATGAACGGGAAAGAGAAGGGGAATGTTGTTTGTTTGCTAATAACTCGTTTCCGCTATACTGTAATTCAATTAATGCCTGTTTTGCGCGGACTGCAAAATCATGCATAAATTTCGTAGTTAGATCACTTGACCCAAAAGGTGTAACTCGGGAAAGCCAACATTTGAGTTTTATTGCGAACCTGGCACTAAAACTAGATATTTCTCTTTCAAACTGAGCTTTAGAGTCTAAGTTCGCTTTAGAAGTATTCGAATCCGACCTTCCACCAGATCCTCCTTTGGAAGATTGACCGCCACGACCTTTTGCACTATCATCGCTTCCACGTGAAACAGTACCTTGTCTTACCTTAGGTTCTGGACGATTGCGCTTTTTTTCTTCTTCTGTCGGTTCGCTTTTTTCACGGATGACAGTTCCTCCAGCGCTGACAAATTTATTGAACATATCTTTCCGTGCGGAATCGTCCAGTTTGCCGACACCAATTGCCCGTTTTGTATTATCAAAATCGCCCATAGGTTACAGTCTTTCTATTCGGCAATTCTAGTGAATTCAAATTCTAGTAAAAAGCAATTTTTAGTGGATTTCCGAGGAATTTGGCTGAATTTGGGAAGAGGAAGGGAAACATGTTGGATTATATTCTCTCGGAAGAATTAAAGGAAGCTGTTGATGTAGCGCAAATCACGAAACGGCCTCTCCTAATCAAAGGGGAACCAGGCACAGGCAAAACAGTCCTTGCAGGTTATATAGCAGAAAAAGAAAAACTCCCTCTTTACCGTTGGCATGTAAAATCAACGAGTCTTGCAAAAGAGGGTCTTTATTTTTATGATGCTGTGTCACGATTAAACGATTCTCGATTTCCGGATGAAGAGAGTATGAATCGGGTTCGGGATGTGAAAAACTATATTCGTTTAGGGGCACTCGGTGAGGCTTTTTCGTCACCGAAAAGATCCGTTGTATTAATTGATGAAATTGATAAGGCAGATATCGAATTTCCGAATGATCTTTTATTAGAATTAGATAGGATGGAATTTTTTATTCCCGAAACAAAAGAACATATCATCGCAAAAGAAAGACCGATCATCATCATCACTTCAAATAATGAAAAAGAATTACCCGATGCTTTTTTGCGACGTTGTATCTTTCATTACATAGAATTTCCGGGTCGGGAGACAATGAAAGAAATTATCAAAGTCCATTTTCCATCAATTCAAACAGAGCTTATGGAAAAGGCATTGGCGATGTTCTACTCAATCCGTAGAATTGAATCTCTCAGAAAAAAACCAAGTACGAGCGAATTGCTGGATTGGATCCAAGTCCTCATCCACTCAGGAGAAACCTTGGAATCAGCAAAGATTCCTTTTGCCGGTAGTCTTTTTAAATCTGAGGATGACTACCGAGTTCATCTAAACTAAATATGTTTTTAGATTTTTTCTATACTCTGAGAAAGGAAACGGTCCCTTGTTCAACGGGCGAATTGCTTTCCTTTCTTACATCTGTACGCAAACTTACAGATGCCTCAGGATACATCAATTTAGAAAAACTCTACCGTGTTGGACGAATGAACTTTGCAAAGGATCTCAAACACTATGATTCTTATGATGTAGCATTTGCAAAAACCTTTGGTTCCTGGAACGAAACAAGAATCCAATTGAGAGATGAACTTTGGGATTGGTTGGCGGAGAAGATGCCAAACGAACTTTCTGACTCCCAAAAAGAAAAAGCACCCCATCTGAATATGGATGAGTTGTTGGAAGAGTTTAAAAAACGTTTAGAAGAACAAACAAAGAGACATGATGGTGGTTCTAAATGGATTGGTACTTCAGGAACCTCTCCTTTTGGAAATTCTGGTTACAACCCAGCTGGTTTATCTCTGGGAGGAAACACAGATGGGGATGGAAACCGAACGGGAATTAGTTTGTGGAATGAAAGAAATTACAAAAATTATAGAGAGGATGTAATTCTAGATACTCGATCCATTCAAATGGCTTTAAAAGAGCTAAGGCATTTAAAAAAAGAAGGAAAACGAGACATTCATATCCCAAAAACCATCGACAAAACTTGTGAAAATGGCGGAGAAATTGAGATCATCGAAGAACGAGAAAGAAAGAATGCAATCCGTCTTGTTTTGATTATGGATATTGGAGGTTCCATGACACCTCACTCGGATTTGGTGAGTAAACTCTTCAGTGCGAGCCGTAACCTATATCATTTCAAAGAAGTTCACACATATTTTTTTCACAATATATT
>JALOTI010000258.1 GCA_025457985.1 Leptospira sp. | reverse complement strand
ATTCCTACCGTCATTGCGTTGACCAAAGGATTTTTTGTAAATGTTGGGTGGATAAAAAGTTCTCCTCCTCCCACGGCAATTCCTAAAGAATTTCCATAATCCCCAATTCCTTTGACGGCTCTTGTGAGAAGGTATTTATTTCTTGGTTCTTTCGGATCACCAAATCTCAGTGAGTTGAGAGATGTGATAGGCCTTGCACCCATAGTAAAGATATCACGCATAATTCCACCCACACCGGTCGCAGCCCCTTGGTACGGTTCCACTGCGGTTGGATGGTTGTGGCTTTCAATTTTAAAAACAACTGCAAGTCCATCACCAATATCCATGGCACCTGCATTTTCTTCTCCCGCACCTGCAAGAAGTTTGTCTGACTTGGTCGGAAGTGTTTTTAGTTTGAGAATGGAATTTTTGTAGGAGCAGTGTTCTGACCACATTGCGGAAAAAATTCCTAGTTCTGTAGAGTTCGGTGTCCTTCCCAAAATCTTTTGGATTTCTACAAATTCGGTTTCTGTAAGTCCGTGTTCCTTTGCATCTTCCAAACTGACTTTATCTTTTTCCATGATCTGTCCTTTACGTTAACTCCCGATAGTTGCGGTGAAAGTAGAGGAGGGGTGCATCTTCTTTTGTTGTTTGCGCTTCAACTAGGCCGATGACTATGCAGTGGTCCCCTTTTTCCACTACCGATTCCAATTTACAATCCATTGAAACGAGACATTCTGGGAGGAGGGGAGCTCCTGTTTTCAATTGGATGGGTTTTAAATTCTCTAAAACCACCGCTTTGTCCAGGGAACCAGAAGCAAAATCAGCGGAAATTTGTTTTTGTTTTGATGATAGAATATTCACACCAAAACACCCTGCCTCAAGAATTGCGTCCTTTGCCCCACTACCGTTTTGTAGGCAAAAAAGAACTAAGGGTGGATCCAAGGAAAGAGAGGAAAAACTGGAAACGGTAATCCCACCCGATTTGCTTTTGGATTGGTAGGTGATGGCAGTGACTCCACTTGCCCAGAGAGAGAGTGCTTGTTTGAATTCGTCTTTGGTGATTGGCATAAACAGTCCTATTGACAAATATCAATTTCTAGAATGATACTAAAATCGAAATTCCAATTGACCCGCGAATAATTTCAAATTTGATCCTAGGTAAGGACGAATTTCGCATGAAAGCGCTTACAAAACACCGTGAAATGATTTTACAAGACCTAAAAGGAAGATACGACCATCCCACAGCAAAAATGGTCTTTGAATCGGTCAAAGGAAAGTCAGAAAAAATCAGTTTTGCCACTGTTTACAATTCTTTGGAATACCTAGTCGAAAAGGGACTGGTCCACAAACTGAATATGGAATCCGAGTCAGTTCGATACGATGGAATGGTCGAGGACCACTCCCACTTGATTTGTAAGGATTGTGGAAAGGTGATTGATGTCGGCCAATTCGAAATAAAAGGCGATTCCAAATTCCAAGCCTTGGGATTCCAAGTCAAACATGTCGATATCATTGTGTCGGGAACTTGTTCTGACTGCAAAACCCAGTAAATTTTTCTAGAAGCCTAGGTTTCCTCTCCTAGCCTTGCCCGTATGGGCAAAATCCAAACCCTCACCCCGGAGCTTGTCAACCAAATCGCTGCGGGTGAGGTAATCGAATCCACTCATTCCATCCTAAAAGAGCTCGTTGAGAACTCGCTTGATGCGGGTGCCAAACGGATCGAAGTAGCCACCGATGGAGCCGGGCTGGAACGAATTCTTGTCTTCGATGATGGATCAGGAATCGAACGGGAGGATCTTCCTCTCGCAATCCAAAGGTATGCCACATCCAAGATTAAGAACTTCCTCGACTTAGAAAACCTGCACACTTTTGGTTTTCGGGGTGAGGCTCTTGCATCCATAGCTTCTGTCTCTCGAATGATTATTGAATCGGGTACAGAAGGGAGTCGATTTGCCTATCGCATCCATATCGAGAATGGAAAGGTATGGAAAGAAGAAGAGATTCCTTTTTTCCAAGGCACAAAAATTGAAATCAGAGATTTATTCTATAATACGCCTGTTCGGCGGAAGTTTTTAAAGACAGAAGGTTCCGAAGATAAAAAAAACAGATCTCGAATGATGACACTGAGCATTGGAGAACCCAAAGTTTCGTTTCGGTATCTTCAAAATGGAAAAGAGGTTTTAAACGTTTCCAAAGAAGAAGGTTTGGAACGAGTCCTGAGTGTCTTTGGCGAAAATCTTCGCGACCATCTTTTGCCCCTTCAGTATGAGAGGAATGGAATTACGTTACGAGGTTGGATCAGCCATCCGGATTTTTTTAAATCCAATCGCACAGGCCAATTCTTTTTTGTAAACAACCGTTCTGTGGAACTCAAATTCTCCAGTCAAATTCTCAAACGTTGTTATGGGGAACTCTTACCAAGTGGAGCCTTTCCATACGCATTTTTATTTTTTGATCTACCCTTGCATTTTTTAGATGTCAATGTCCACCCTCAAAAAAAGGAAGTTCGGTTTTTGTCGGAAGAAACTGTAACAGGTATTTTGTTTCAAGGTATAACGGAAGTACTTCGATCTTCAACACCGGTGGAATTTTTGGAAATGAGACGTCGGCTGTCGATGCCCATTCCCTACCATGGTCAGGAAGGAAATTCGTCTACACTCGGAAGAGAATTTGGGATGGAAGGTAATATGTTTGGTTCCTTTCTATCTGGAAGGGATGTGGGCAAACGAGAAGGATTTTCTTTGGAAGGAGTGGGAGCAGGTACCAATTTAGAACTCCTTACCGATGTAGCCAAAACCCACAAAGAATTTGTTCCTAAAAAACATTTTGGAATTCTATTTGAGACCTTTATACTTGCTGAAGCGGAAGATGGTCTCTATATCATAGACCAGCACACGGCACACGAAAGGATTCGCTACGAAGAAGTGCTCCGCGATTTAAAGAATAAGGCATATAAGGTTCAATCTTTACTAACACCGATTCGGTGGGAATTGACTAAAGAGGAGGCCGAAGAGATTCTTTCAGAACGAGAACTTTTTGAAAGTTTCGGAGTTCGTTTAGAATCCTTTTCTGGGGGAACCATCTTAATTCGAGAGGTTCCTAACTTTATAGAACCCGGATCTGAAATTCCCACCCTGCTTGATTTTTGGGAACGAAAGAAGGAAGGGAATTTAGAGGGACTCCCTCTTTACGATGAAATGGCGAAATGTGTTGCCTGTCGATCTGCCATCAAAAAAGGCGACCAGGTTTCCGATCCCATTTTGGGAGAGTTATTGGTTCGTCTCTCTTACTGTGAAAATCCATCCCTTTGTCCCCATGGACGACCAACTCTTATCAAACTTACAAAAAAAGACTTGGAAACTATGTTCCATAGGATTTAATTTTACTCCACCTAAGTTGGATTTGATATAGTTCTTCGATCTCTTAGAATTTGGATAGGATTTGCGAGACTCGAAAAACATTGATGAAAATCTAGGATGAAAAATCCTTGGAGAGATGCCACGCCCTCTTGAAGGCAAAAATATGACCCTCCGCGAGAAGGAAAAAATCCTCCTCCAAAAGATTAAGGCAGGAGATCCAACTGCCTACATGACACTTGTATCCCCCTTTCGAGAGAGGCTCTACCGCAAAGCCGTTTCTATGGTCAAAGATGGAGATGACGCGGAAGATATCGTACAAGATGCTTTGATATCCGGTTACAAATCCATTCAAAACTTCCGTGCCGAAGCTGGGGTATACACTTGGCTCTATCGGATCGTTGTGAATAAGTCCAAGGACTTGCTTGCCAAGAAAAAACGAGGCAAGGAAAAGCCAATGGACGACTCGGGTGACAACCAATTCATCGATTCCAGAGAAGGATATGAAAAAAAATTAGAACTTTCGGAAGAGTCGCGATATCTAATGGAAAAGATTGGGCTTTTAGAGGATTCCTACAAACAAGTTCTAGAGCTTCGTTATTTCGAAAATCTTTCCTATAACGAGATAGCAGAGATCATGGAATGTAATGTAGGAACTGTGAAAAGTCGACTTTTTAAAGCGAAGGAGTTTTTGAAGCATCTCATCCTAAAAGACGAAAAAGGGGAGGGATTCTTCGAAAAATGAAGTTACTTATGAATCTAAAAAACTGGCTCAGAGCCCAATACCCATCTCTTTTTTCTGATGAACCAGAAACAGTCGTTCTAGAAAATAAAATATG
>JALOTI010000257.1 GCA_025457985.1 Leptospira sp. | reverse complement strand
CGCTGGTTCGTCTTCGCCCGCACGTGCTACGACGATCTCGCCTGCTTCTTCTAGTTTTCTGATGATGTTTACAATCTTTTGCTGTGCATCTTCTACGTCTTTCAATCGAACAGGACCCATGAAGTCCATATCCTCTCGAAGTAAGTTAGCCGCTCGTTTGGACATGTTTTTGAAGATTTTATCCTGAACTTCCGAATCCACGGATTTTAATGCTTTGGCAAGGTCTGTATTGTCCACCTCACGCATAACTTTTTGGATAGCACGGTCATCGAGAAGGACAATATCTTCGAATACGAACATCCGTTTTTTAATTTCCTCAGCAAGTTCTGGATCTTCCTCTTCCAAGGCCTCAATAATGGTTTTTTCTGTTCCCCGGTCTACTAGGTTCAAAATTTCAACCACAGAATCGATACCACCGGCAGACGTATAATCCTCACTCGCAAGAGTAGATAGTTTACGTTCTAACACCCGTTCCACCTCACGAAGTACGTCCGGTGACACACGGTCCATGGTTGCGATCCTTTTGGCAACTTCGGCTTGGATTTGGTGGGGAAGATTGGATAGAATATTGGATGCCTTCTGAGGGTCCAAATAAGATAGAATCAAAGCAATCGTCTGCGGGTGTTCCCCCTGGATAAAGTTAAGGAGGTGGGCAGGGTCAGTTCTACGAATAAAATCAAAAGGTCTTACTTGAAGTGAAGAAGTTAATCGGTTGATGATATCGATCGCTTTTTGGTTACCGAGAGCTTTTTCCAATAGCCCTCGTGCAAAGTCGATACCACCATTGGTGATAAATTCTTGCGCCATCATGAGTTCATTGAACTCAACTAACACCTTCTCTTTATCTTCGGGGGTAATTTTATCTAATCGAGCAATTTCGAATGTAATCTGCTCGATCTCATCTTCACGGAGATGTTTAAAAATTTCGGAGGCAACTTCGTTTCCCACAGCTACCAAAAAGATAGCGGCTTTTTGTCTACCTGTAAGCGATGGCTTTTTATTGATCATAAATTGCTAATCCGAAATCCGTACTACTTAGAATATCGGCGGACTCGGAAAAAAACAATGAGATTTATTCCTTTTGGTTTGGATTTGTGAGTGTCTTTAACCCCAAAATTGTTTTTTCCATTCTATGGATTCCTTCCAAAATCCCACTACGATTCTCTTCTATAGAAGCATGAAAAAGATGCGCCTTGCTCATAAGTTCGTGGTAGTCTTGCGAAAGCTGGTGGAGAGCAGAATCCCAATCCCTAGGCTGAATCCGCCGCCGATTCCAATAAACTTTTTTCGAGTACTGAATCGCTATTTGGAGAATTCCAAAAAAATGCAGTGGTATCAGTATGTACAAACTGGTCCAAATCACTTTTGTGTAACTCACAGATTCGGAGAATAAACCCCAGAAGTATGACCATAAGAAACTCAGTAGGACAACTGCAAAGGTGAGATTCAGTTTGGGAGAACTGGGAGAAATCGAATTAAAAATAGAAAGGAGAATGACAGAAAAGATAAGGAGTAGGAGAACTTCCCAAGGAACGATCGTAAAAAAAAGATCCCATGCCTTTTGTAAGGACTCCCAAGATTGTTTGATCTGAATCAAACTATCTTTGATTTCTATGATTTGAATTTGGATTTTTTGAAAGTATTCGTAGATTCCAGACATGAAACAATTGATTCAAAAAATTTCAAAACTAGCAAGTGGTTTCTTTCAAAAAGTAAAAAGCTTTTCTCCTTTAAAACTTCTTCTTATCGCTTACGCTTGTATTGCGATTCCGTTCTTTGTTTATCACGAATCACATTTGCCTGTTTTCTTTATAGTTGTCTTAACTTTAGTTTCGACCTCTGTAGGACTAATTTTAACGTACTGTAACCTAAGATTGATTCAAGAGTATTGGAGGAAAACTTTCCATCCTATTCTAGAGGTCATTGCTTTTGGACTACTGCTTTTTGGACTCTGGCTATCGGATGTTTTTTATTTCCGTGCAGGAACTGTTTTTCTTTTCTTTCTAATTTTTTTAGTATTTTTAGTCCGAGTTCTCAAACTAAGAAATTATGCGATTCTTTTGTATGTTAGTACATTGATTCTTTCGAATGTTCTTATTTCTTTTAAATCGTTACAATCGGCAGAAATTTTATCAGCGTACCTACTCTTTAAAAATAAATATAAATTCGAAGAAAAGGATCTTAGTAACTGGGAACAAAATGGCAATCAGTTTTGGAATTCAGAAATTGAAATGGCATTTAAGTTACCGGATGAATTTTATTTTTTTAAACCAAATGATTTAAATTTAGAAGAAAAAACTGGTGTTGGTCAGATCGCAGGTGTCATTGCTTCTAGTGATCAGGATCCTAATCGTTATCCTTCCGTTAGAATATTCTTTTTTCCAGATTATTCTCAATTTAATGAAACACAAGCAGACAATGAGTTTTCAGAATATCTAAAGATACAAGTAAACAAACAATTGATGGAAGATTTACAGGAGATAAATCAAAAAGAAACAGTAGACCATGTTCTAAAATCAAAGTTCTATACATTCTACGATCCACTTAGACCTCGTTATGCAAAGACAGGCTATATACTCCTTTCAACGGCACACCACGATAAAATTCTTCTTCACATTACTGAAAATTTAGAGAAAGGAGAAATTCACGAAACAGGCATTAAAGAGTTTTTAGAGTCTATTTCCTTCCGAGATCACAGTCAAAGCGATAAGTGATAGCGGATCAATCAATACATCATTTACTTTAGCACCTAAATGTAGATGAGGCCCTGTAGACATACCCGTAGAACCAACCGTTCCGATAACATCTCCCTTTTTTACCTTATCTCCAACCTTAACTTTGATTTCATCTTGATGCATATAAAAACTAAAGATCTTGTTGCCATGATCTAAAATTGTAAAATTACCTTCATAATACATCTTCTTAGCTAAAACAACAACACCAGATTGAATGGCTTTTATCGGAGTTCCTGTTTTTCCTCGAAAATCAACGCCTCCATGTGGACGGCCTTGTTTTTTGTTGTAATCTCGCCTAACATAAAATTTGCTAGTTATAAAAATCGTATCCAAAGGATTTGAAAAATTTTCATCAAACTGAAGATTACTTAACTTTGCGAAAGCCTGCTCTTTGGCTTCTCTACATTCTTGAATAAAATCTAATGTTTCCTTTGGGAGTTCTTGCGTAACAAATTTGGAATCTACCTGAATTTGCTGACTTTTGATCACCTGAAATTTTGTGGGTTCTAAGATGATCTGGTATTGTTTTAAACCACGTTTTACAAAGAATATCTTTGAAATTATTTCTAATGTCATAGCTCCTGCTGGAGCGGTAGGTGAAATCGGCAAAAACGCAACGAAACTTTTATCATCCTTACTCAACAAGATTTCCTTGCCCATCCAGCTTGCTTTGAAAGACTCATGTATCCATTTTTTGTCTTTAGGCGTTAAACGGAAGAAGATAACCTCACCTCGTCCGAACCTTCTAGCCTCCAATACTAGGCTAAAATTTTTTTCCTCTTTTTTGACAAAATAATTACCAGATGAGGGACTTTGAGATTTGGATGACGATACTTTCTTTTTTACTTCTCTAGAGTCTGCAGGTGTACTCTGCGAAAATATGAAAGGTATTAATAGAAATAAAAACAGTCTCATCCATTAGAGAATCGGCTATCTGATTCTATTTTTTTCGTTAAAATTTTTTACAAATTTTATAAAATCTTCATTGGGGAGAGGCTTACTATAGAAGTAACCTTGGATATTATGGCAGCCAAATTCATGTAACAGATTTTTTTGGGCTTCATTTTCCACCCCTTCCGCAATAACTTCCATTCCAAGTGATTTTGCCATATTAATAATGGCTCGACATATTGCCCCTCGATACGATTGGGGCGACGGGCACTATGTACCCCCATACGCAGGGTTCCTGGTACAATCTCTGTATCATGCACCATATAGCTGACAGGCTCAGGCTTTTCTGGCTTCATGCGAATGATGCCATTTTGAATCGTCAGAATAAGACGGCCAGCCGCCGTGAATTCTTTCAGTGCCTGATCTGCATTATAAAACGTGCCATAGCCACGGTTGAAGCTGAGGTTATTTTGCTCGCACCAATAGATCGCATCCAGCACCGAGTTAAAATCCACCCGTGAGGGCGGAATACCCAAGCCTTTGACGGGATCGGTCAGATAG
>JALOTI010000256.1 GCA_025457985.1 Leptospira sp. | reverse complement strand
TTTAATCGAAGCTCTTGGACCACTCACTAATTCCTCACAATCAGCGCCAGATATATTGACAGAAGCCATAAAACAAGCATTACATCCTAAAGGAAAACGAGAAACTTTTTTCCCTGATATGGAATCTGCAGTTGGAGTAAGAATGCGAGCTGGTGGAATGAATAGGTCTTCTGCGGAACTTTTGATGGAAAGAGGAATCGAAAAGACTCCTAAAGGCTTAAAACCTAGACGCGATTTAAAATTACATCTCAATTCTTTTTACAGATATACAGAAGACCAAATCGTAACCTTTTGCGAAAGAATTGAAGTTCCAACTTTATTGATATTAGGTGATAAATCTGAGTACCCCATAGAATCAAATTTTGAAAGAAGGAAAAAAGCCATTAAAAACTTTCAACAGACAATTCTCCCGGGAGGCCACCATCTTCACATGGATAACCCAGAAGTGGTAGCGAACACTATATTAGAATTTTTAAAAAAGCACTGAAGGATAAAATATGGATCCAAATTTACAGCAAGCTTCCACGCATGGTTATGAAATTCATCACGATACATGTTTTGGATGTGGAAAAAATAATATGCTTGGATTAGTAGCCGATTTCACGTTCCATGATGAAACTGGAGAAGTTAATTTTCCGTATACATTCAAACGTCTATTCAATGGGGCACCAGGTTTTGTTCACGGTGGGATTCTATCAACAATTCTTGACGAAGCGATGGGAGCCTTATGTTTCCACTTAGGTTACATTGTTATGACTGACACAATGAGTTTCAAATTTCATAAAGCCACACCCGTGGAGAAAGAGGTCTTGATCCGAGCTTGGCCGATCAAAAAAGAGAAAAGAAAGGTATTACTTGAATGTGAGTTAACTTCAATAGACGGCACTCTGCTGTATGTAAAAGGGGAGGGGGCTTTCCATATCCTTCCACCAAGATTTTTTGGAGAAAAATTAACCGGTGGAAAAAATGCCCTTGCCACGGAATTACTAAGCATAAATAAATTGAAGCGGACTCATCTTTTTGAAAGGATTGCAACATGAAACAAATCAGTATCGTCTTAGGCCTGTTCCTTCTCATTCAATGTTCAGGAGCTTCAGTAAAGGATCCATCTGGAGATCAAGAATTTGAACTAAATTTAAAATCAGGACAATGGATTCGAACTGAAAGATTTAAAAATTCGGGCCAACTAAGAGCATTTGGTCCTGTAAAAGCAGAATGTGGTGGTACAAACTGTACTCAAGATCAGGTTTCAAAATTTGCTGCTCCAAAAATTAAATCTCTACCAAAACATGGGATATGGGAAGAATACCTACAATTCGAACAACCTGGTTCAACACCTGAAAAACCAAATTTTAAATCAGTTATTGACCAAACAGGTGAATATGTGGACGGAAAAAAAGTTGGCATCTGGAGAAAACCCGATCCTGATAACCGACAAAAAACCTTAGCAGAAATGCCTTGGGTAGATGGAAAAAAAGAGGGAATTGCAAAAACTTTTGATAAACAAGGAATAGTTACATCAGAAACAGAATTCAAAAATGACCTTAAAGATGGATCTTATTACAGAAAAAATAGTAAAGGAGAATGGATAGAAAAAGGTAGTTTTAAAGAAGGAAAAGAAGCTGGCGAGTGGACCTTTTACTACTTAGGTGCTGATGGGAATGGTATCAAAACAAAAGTTTCCTTTCTAAACGGAGAAAAGGAAGGCACTGAATATAATTATTATAAAGATGGTGTTGTCGAATCTCAGGGGAACTATATAGCAGGCGTTAGATCAGGACCATGGAAGTTTTTTGGATCAAAAGGAAATATCCTCGCTGAAGGTGGATATGGGAAAAAACCAGACTCCGAGAATCAAGAAATAAAATATGAAAGGGTTGGGATATGGAAAGAATACTACCCAGATGGAAAACTATTTGGCACAGGAACAAGGAAACATACCCGATCTGGAGAATGGAAATTTTACTATAACAACGGTCAGATTGGATATCAAGGCATTATGGCCAATGAAAGTATGTTCGAAACAGCTAAAATTTACGATAAAAATGGGAACATTTTGGGTGATGGAAAACTTTTCTTTTCCCTCGTAAAAATTGACGAAGAAACACAAGATCTAAAATTGAATTTTAAACCGAGCATTCCCTTTACCTACTTTTATCCTTCTGGTAAGAGGCGGATTGTAATTAGAACAGCGGAAGACGCAACCGAATACGCAGAAGATGGGAAAACACTAGGAACAGGACCCGTTGATCCCCAAGGAAGAAAAATGGGTTGTTGGCTAATCGGCGGAAAAAAGGAATATTTTATGTTGGATAGCCCTAAACCGAAACTAACCGCTACTCAATGCAAATAACAGAAGTTCTGTTAAATGAAATTTCTGTAGAAATTTCAAATCTTAAGACGGAACTTTCTCATTCCATCACTGGAATGGGGAGTGTTATTGAGCCCCTGCTCATTGCGATTCTTACCAAAGGTCATGTTTTATTGGAAGGGATGCCAGGGCTCGCAAAAACCCTTCTTGCAAAATCTTTGGCCAATGCAGTTGACGTAGATTTTTCTCGAGTTCAGTTTACTCCTGACTTATTACCAGCAGACCTAACTGGTACCAATATTTTCAATCCTAAAACAACAAGTTTTGAAATACGAAAAGGACCTGTTTTTACCAATATTTTACTCGCCGATGAGATCAATCGTGCGCCAGCAAAAGTTCAATCTGCACTATTGCAATCTATGGAAGAAAGGCAGGTGACCATTGCTGATCAAACCTTTGATCTAAGTTGGCCTTTTTTTGTCATTGCCACACAAAACCCCATTGACCAAGAAGGAACTTATCCTTTACCAGAAGCACAATTGGATCGATTTTTATTTAAAGTAATGGTTACTTATCCAACTGAATCCGAAGAATTGAATATTCTGAAACAACATGGAACTATCATTAATAATAAAAATCCAATCAGAAAGGTAATGAAAACTAAAGATCTTCAAAAAATATCAGAAGCCATACAGTATGTTTTTGTTGAACCTAAATTAGAAGAGTATATAATCAAACTCATTAGAAACTCACGACCTGAATCAACAATCGATTCAAATTTGAGAAATTTCATACGACATGGAGTAAGTCCAAGAGGCAGTTTAGCACTCCTCCGTATTGCAAAAGCGGAAGCATTACTCTCTAAAAGGAATTATGTCATTCCAGAAGATATTCAAAAATATTTTTACGAAGTCGTAAATCATAGAATCCATCTATCTTTTGATGCGATAGCTGAGGATATTTCTATCAAATCCATCTCAACTAGAATCTTAGAAGTGACCGACGTACCCTAATGATTTCTGAAAAACTCAAAAGATTACTATATCTTTTGGAATGGGAAGCTAAAAAAAAACCAAAAACATTTCGCTATGGAAATACGATTGTCAAAGAGCTTGGTCGAGGACAAGACTTTAAGGAAGTAAGAAAGTATAATTTAGGTGATGATACGAGATTTATTGATTGGAATGTTAGTTCTCGAATCGGTGAACTTTTTGTAAGAGAATACTTTGAAGAAAGAGATTCTTCTATTTTAATTCTATTTGATAGAAGTGCATCAATGGAGGGAACAAATCTTTTTTTAACATTACAAATAGCAACCTTCCTAAGCCTATTTCATCTCAAACAAGGAAATCAACTCATCTTCGTTACATTTTCAGAGAATCTATCCGTCGATAAAGCAATCGTAAAAAATGAGTCAGATCTCATCCGAAAGATAAATCAGATTGAAAAACAAGTCCGAGTGCTCCGCTCCCAAGCGCCCTCCACGATCAAGCAAGAAGCAGTGACCCAGCTGCGGCTGCTGACAGAACGCCTCCGCCTCTTGACCCTAGGGGAGTTGCATAAGGACCGCACACCCGTTCAAAGATGAAAACGTAAGCCCAAACGGATTTCCTCGCGTGCCAGCATTGGCTCGGGGGCTCGCAAAAGGCTTTGGGAACGTAAGTATTCGAAAACTAGGAACGTGTGGTTGACGCCGAAGTCGCTGTCCATGACCGCCTGAGTCAGCGGTTCAATCACGCTGAGGTTGAGCTCCATCCCGAACCCGTAGTCCCAACCAAGGCCTGCATAAACGCCCGGGCGCGGGGCTTGGTCGCTGCGAGACGAAACCAAAGTCGCACTTGAACCCAACCGAGCAAATGGCACCAGGAACTGCTCACTGCGC
>JALOTI010000255.1 GCA_025457985.1 Leptospira sp. | reverse complement strand
GTCTGTTTATTTTTATTTTCATTCTACTTCACGTTTTCATTTACATCCCCTTCTTCTAGCAGTTGATTTGCACGCTTTATCCGCGGCTATCAGTTTCGAATATAATCACTTTTATCGTTTTCTCAAATCTCTTGCTAGACACTTCATTCATTCTGATTCTCATTGTGATTTTGACATTACTCAAGACTGAAAACTCTTTTTCAGAATGAGAATCAGAATGGGAATGAGAATGAATAGAGTAGACTAGTAAGAAAGTAGGCTAGTAGGCTAACTTTTAGAATGAGAATGAATAATTATGGTCGAGGGGGCATGACCACGCCTACAATCCCTAAAAACCGCTGTCTATATTAAAAATCCAGTATAGAGAGCATCACCTGCGTGAAGGTTTGATTAAAATAGCTCTCCCCTAAAATCTTTCAGCGGAATTTCTAAATCAATTAATTCTATTGCAAAATTTTTCGATGCCTGTATTGGTGAGAAAAATTTAGTGAATGATTTCCTGTCTTTGGTAATATAACCTTGTATATTTCTATTAAATAACTGTGCTATCAATTTACAATCATCTTTAACTATATCTCGGCCGATTTCTTTTACTAGATCCTTATCATTGATTAAAATAGAATGAAACTCTCCAGCTGTTTTACCATCGAAAAAGTCAAAAGGTACAATCTTTACAAACTCCAAAGGCAGATTAGCAGGGTCATCTTTTACGGAGTATTCAGCAACAACTATTGAAGAAAGGTAAATCTCAATTTTCTTTTCCAAGAAATACTTAAAATAGTCTTTTGCATTTTGATGTAAATCATCATTACTTTTAAGTAGGCGTATGCAAAAAGATGTATCGAGTAAAATACTATCCACTTGCACCTCCTCTGATTTGTTGGAGCCAGTTATCTACATCAGGTATTGTATTCCACTTTATGGATGCTCTTTCGATTAGTAAATCCAATTTGTGCTCGTCATAGTTTGGATTGTACGTTATATAATCTATCAATTTTAGGTCAAAAGGTTTTCCGTCAGCAAGGTTTTGTTTACCTTTAGCTCTTACTCCATATACTTTGAATAAACGTTTTTCGCCTTCCAAAAGTTGTTGCTCCGAAGCACTAACAACTAATTTCCCATACTCCCTTGTCAAGATGTGAAAGTTAGGATTGTTTCCTCCTTCTTCATTTATTTTCCCATATAACAAAAACTCTGTTTCAAAATAGGTAGCGGCAACTTTGAAGTAAGATGTGTCTTTATTGATTTTTAGGAGTGGTTCTTTTGCAGAAGAGCTAAAGAAAGAAATTTCAAAATTTTTCTCCGCTGCTCTCCGTTGAAATTTATCAATAATTTCTGCTCTTTTACTATCCAGAAAGTCGATATTTCCTCTAGAGTTAATTTCGGTGCTTAAGCCATTAAATAACAGAACACCTGAAATGGGTAGATAAAATAAATTGCGTGCGGAGCCATCTTCGATTTTGTAGGATATATGGGGACGTTCAGCCTTTTCACCTCTTGTTGGATATAAGAAGGTTTCCACATCGCTGATGATTTCCTTTATCTCAGCAATGTCAATATCAATTGGTTTTATTGGCTTATTACCAACATAACCATCAATTTTAATCTCTATATAGCCTTGTTCTTCCACAATACAAATTTACAAATTTTAAAGTTATAGTTATGGAATTTCCGTTAGTCCCATTGGGATTGGGATAAAACTATATTCTGCAAGCTCTTTTCTAGAATGAGAATCACAATGGGAATGAGAATGAATAAAAGGCGGGGGGCGGGGCAACAGGACTCCGTAGGAGTCGCATCTCTATAGTATAGAAATAAGAGCGAACATATTCCCGACCCTGTAGGGGTCGAATTTTATACGGCACGATATTATTCGACCCCTACAGGGTCGGGGATTCGTATGTCTGCGTTTTTATGTTATAAATATTCGACTCCTACGGAGTCACTACTCTCTCCTGTCCGTGGCTGCTGCGCTAGGGATAGTAGCGGAAATCCTTTTTTGAGCGAAGCGAGAAAAAGATTGAAGCGGATAGGTACTATCTCCAATATCCAAAGTTTTTTATAATTTTTAGTCTACATTTACGGAACTGAGAGGAGGCTTACTGTGATAACTCACTGGACGTCTACCTTGTGAAGCCATACTTTTGTATGGCTTTTTTTGTTCGTTTTTTTTAAACTGAGAGGAAGGCACCTGCTTCTCCTCTTGGATGTTTTTGACGCTTGGATTGTACTCTATATCTTTTGTCCAGATGTAGTAAATCATTATCAAGAGTTTTTTTTGAACTGCAACGATTCCTTTCATTTTAATTCCACTTCGATCGTAGATTCTTAAATATAATTGACCAAAAACAGAGTCCTTTTGTCTAATAGCTACTAATGAAGGCATATGCAGAATTCTTCTCAATCTTGAATTTCCTTTCTTTGATATTTTAGTTCTTCCTACGTGATTACCGGATTGGTTTTCGACAACATCATATCCTGCATAACTGACAAGTTGCTTATAGTTTTTAAACAAATTGAAGCCCCCTGTTTCTGCGATCACAGTGGCGCCCGAGATTAGAGAAATTCCAAATAGCTTTAATATTTTGTCAAATTTTGCTTTAATTACTTCGTTACTTCGAATCAATTGGGCTATTTGGAGCTCAATCTGGGCTATTTGTTTATCTAAAAAATTAATTAAGCTCTTGATTTGTTTGATTTCAAATGCCACCTGGGTTGCCGAGGATTCCGAGGAATGGAGGCGAGCTTGATTTGCTATTTTGGTCTCTTGTATTGACTGGTATTGTCTTGTTAAGACTCGTAGCTCTAGAAAGAAGGTGCCCATTGGTTCCCATATATCAAGTTTTTGCTCAGCTCCCATACGCGCTAATCCTTGCGCATCAATAGAATCATTCTTACTTTTAAGTCCTAAGCTTTGGAGATACTTTTTAGCCTTATTAGGCAGTACGATAGAAACATCATATCCCTTTCCGTGAAGGAAGTAAGCGCAGTTTTCATGGTAAACTCCGGTTGCCTCCATACAAACACTTATGGATACATTTACTTCAGAATACCACTTTTTGATCCAAGTCTGAAGTTCTATAAATCCCTTCTTAGAATTGGAAATTGTTTTGGAGGAAACAGTTCGAATCCTGAGCTCTATGTCAAGTGAAACAAGGCAAGCTTTAATGTCTTTGCTTGATACATCGAGTCCAAGTGAATACTTAATAATCATGTTTTTTTTACTTTTTTATACTAAAAATTTATTTGCATACTCTTGCTCATCATGATGCAACATCTATCAATATTTGATAGTGCTTTGGTACTATTGGAGCTTACAAATAAAAAACGCACGAGATTTACCTATCTCGACAATATCATTTTACAATGTATCTAGCCCGACCAGAATTGGCTCGTACGTTCTTTAGTATTATTTATATATTTTGATTAGATGGTAAAGATATGAGCCCGGGCCCGCGTATGCGGGAAGCGCCAAAAAAGCGACGAAGCGACGAGCGACAGAGCGACGAAGCGACGAAAGACCTTTCCCTTGTTCCTTGTTCTCGTTCCCGTTCCCGTTCTTTTTCCTATTTTCGAATTGTGTTTGTTGGATGATTATATATTTACAAAAACTTCTTTTTAAGGTGAGCGTTCATATTAGAAGGATACCGCAATAATGACGGAACTTGAGAAATATATCCAGAGCCACTTTGGTGTTAGCCATGAGGAATTGAGGCACATAAGTTCGTTTTTTAAAACGATGACTTTGAAAAAAGGTGACTATTTTCTTAAAACAGGCAAACATTCAGATCGACTTGGATTCGTGCAATCGGGCATCATCAGAGAGTTTATTATCATTAATGAAAAAGAAGTGACAAAGTGGATTTCCACCCAAGGCTATTTTGTTGTAGACTTATCAAGTTTTGTTTTTCAGCAAACAGCTCGTTGGAATATTCAAGCGTTAACAGATTGCGAACTTTATGTAATTGACAGCAAGGATTATCAAAGAATAGGTCAAGAAGTACAAGGATGGGCTGAATTAGAGAAATTGTTTATTGCAAAGTGCTTCACGGTTTTAGAGGATAGAGTTTTGCAACATTTGTCAATGACGGCAGAAGAAAGATACACTCAGCTTTTTAATTTCAATAAGGAATTGTTCAATCAAGTTCCACTACAATACCTGGCTTCAATGCTAGGAATGACGCCTGAAACATTAAGC
>JALOTI010000005.1 GCA_025457985.1 Leptospira sp. | reverse complement strand
TGTTTCATAGCAGTGTCCCCATCACACTCCAGATTCACACATCACACTCCAGGGTACGTACATCACACTCCAGGGTACGTGCATCACACTCCAGATACACGCATCACACTCCAGATGCACACATCACACTCCAGGCACACGCATCACACTCCAGATACACACATCACACTCCAGATACACACATCACACTCCAGGTACACGCATCACACTCCAGCAAAGCCTCCCACCTGCAAGTTGATGGTGTTGTAGCGTTTGATGCGGTCAACGAATGCCTCCTCTTTGACCACACGTTGACCGTCAACCACGGCGCTATACGGCACCATCTGCAGCAGATCTCCAGGATCATTGATGATAAAGGTAGAATAAGTTTCCCTTCAAATTCTGACTTTGTACTGATTTTAGCTTCGAAGCTAGCATTGATTTGTTTGCAACGCGATAGGATGATCGATGTTCCAACTCCTTTAGATTGCATTACATCAATGACGTTCTTTAGTTTAAAGAATAAGTAGTCGTTTGTTGCTTCAATCCTCCAGATGGCTTTTTCTTTTCCATATTGGATATCATTATTGATCATCTCTGATAGTATGAAATAAAGAATGTCCTTTGATTCCTTTTTGATGCGCTCTAGTATCGAAGAAAGTTTTACTTCCGCACTGATCGAAACATTTACCTCTTTGTTTACCTTTGTATATCTTGAATTAATAATATATTGAATCCCCTTTTCTGTGTTTTCTTTAAAAAGTGAAATCTCATCGATGGATCGCATCCGATCTCGGATGATTTCTCGAATTTCTCTAAGAGCGAGTTGAGAATCATTGATTTGTTTATGTTGGGAATCTGAAGTAAGGTTACCTTTCAAAGTATCAAGTGATAGATACACCTCTAAGATCTTTCCTCCCAAATGGTCATGGATATCCATAAATATCTTTTCTCGTTCTTTTAGAGTGGCTATTTCTACTTTTTGCTCACTTATTTTGGCTCTATCTATGGCTGCTTTGTGAATATCGAAAAGGAATTGGTATCGAATATTGAACCAATATAAATTCAAGAGAAGAGACATTGCCGAGCAAGTCACCATATAAAAGTAAGTCATAATAATAGAGAACTGGTGTGCTTCCGTCAATTCACCTTCATAAGACGAAATCGTCCGTGCAAAGTAATAGCTTAGAAGTATAATTAAAAAAACAAAATAAGACTTAGGTTTACCCCGAAAAAAGAAAGATAGAAAAAGTAAAAAAATCAAATTTGAAAACCAGGACTCAAACTCCCAGTAAGGAACAACACCAGTAGCTTGGATTTCGATTTCGAAGAAAAAGATAGCGGACATGATGTAATTCATAAGATAGTAGTTTGTTAACTTTGTTCGCTTAATGATTTGAACAGCAGTCAAACAAAGAGCGATGATTATGATTCGAAATACATAGGTAAGATTCTCTTTGTATTCCCCTGACCAAAAATCATAAATGAGAAAGAGCGAATAAATGAATGCTCCCGCAATTCCAAAGTACATATAACCTGGAAGAGATTCTTTGATATAACGTACATAGATACCAAGTTTGGGTCTGGACTCGTGCAAGTTCCAGTTAAAATTCGTATTCGTCTTCACAGGAGACCGCTTAACCTATCAAAATTGATAGTATTTGGAACTAAAAAGTATTTTTTAATAGTAAAATAATTATTTATGATCGGAATCTAACCAAAGAAAGGAGTCCTGTTTTGAAATTAGCGATAATTCTAGCACATATTGCCCTTATAATAGGCATTTCATGGGGTTGTAAAAAAACAGAAACACCGAGACCAACAGAATCCGTTGTTTCCGAACCAAAGAACGAAAGTTTGACTGCGCTTGTACTTTTCACAGTTGGAAAAGTTTCCTCAGAACAAATGGAACTCAAACAAGGGGATATCATTGAAGTGGGGAAACTCATTGAGACGGGTCCTAAATCCATGTGCGACTTGCAAGTATTAGAACATGAAGCAGAAGTAGTTATTCGAATCAAGCCAAATTCTAATTTTCTGTTTGGGAAAAATTCTGATACAAAGGTGATCAATTCTACAATCAGCCAAGGTTCGGCGATGTTTAAAGTATCCAAGCCATTGAAGCGCGATGAAAAAGTACAGATCGCATCACCGACCTTTGTTGCCGGTGTTCGTGGAACCGAATTTGGTATAGAGGTAAGTAAAACGGGAGATTCTAAGCTAAAGGTAGTCAGCGGGGCAGTTTCGACCCGAGTGAGAATCCCGGAATTGGAGGACTTAGAATCAGGCGGATTGGATCAAACAGAAGAGGGTAAAAAAATCCTAGCTGACTTAGAAACATCCGCAGTGACTCTCGAAAAGGGTCAAACTCTTCAGATTTCCACAAAAGAAAAAGATAGTTTCATTAAAACGGTCGGCCTAGACGATGCTGTTAAAGAAATTCAGTTAGCTAAAAAATCAAATAGCGAAATTAAATTGAATGATGTTCTGAAGGACAAATCGGAACCTGAGACAGTAACGAAAGGAATTGAAAAATGGAAGGCTCCTAAGATTTCCACGATTGCGAACAAAGATTTGAATGCTGAAATTAAGGAATTTGAAAAACTCATAGCTATCGAATCCGCAAAAGTGAGAGATCCCATGTTGGTTGGCGATGAATTGAAAAAATTCAACAAAGAACGCCAGGAAGTACTCATCAAAAAAATTGAGGAAATTACAGGTAAGTCATCCGAAACATTGGTTCTAAAAGATGGAAGAAAGATCCAAGGTGTTATCTACCAAGAAGGAAATACATATATTGTACTATCTCCCGAAGGGAAACAATCATTTAACGAGACAGAGGTGGAAGGAACTGAATTCTAAAGAGATTCCATTTTCTTCCCAAGTTTGATGCCGACTAACTCTCCTGAGAGAATTCGAGTGGTGGTCGTGGAAGACCACCAACAATTCCGTGATTTCCTCCGCACGGAACTTGTAAAAGATACTCGCTTTCGTGAGGTATTTACCTTTCGATCGGGAGAGGAGTTTTTATCTCATTTTTCTGATGAGGATCTGCCCGATTTGTTCTTTTTGGATATCCATCTTCCGCATATCGGAGGTTTGGATCTGTTGAAGATTATCAAATCAAAAAAGCCTGATGCAAAAATCATCATACTCTCCAATATCGATTCGGATGAAAAGATATTTGAAATGATTAAATTTGGTGCATTGGGTTATATTTATAAAATGGATGCTGGCAATCTCAGATCTATGTATGATGTAGTTCTTGCTGGTGGTGCTTTTTTTTCTCCTACAGTAGCACTCCGCATAGCTACTTCTCTTCATAAAGTTCAAGTTGAGACAGAAAATCCTTCCATTATTATGACGGATCGTGAAAAACAAATCTTAGACTTGGTAATCGAATGTAAAAAAGATAGCCAAATTGCTGATATTTTAAAGATATCGCATAGCACCGTTCGGTTTCATATCAAAAATATTTGTGCAAAACTCGAAGCAAAAACTAAATTAGAGATCACTAAAAAAGCCAAAGAACGCGGGTTTGCTTAAATCGACTTTCACTATTAACCTATTAAAATAGATAGTATTTGTAGTTTTACTCATTTATTTATAGACCAAGCCTTTCTATGAGATTCTGTTTGCGTTATGAAAATCAGAACTCTCCTAACCTTGATGATTTTTGTTTGGACACCTATCTTTTCGGACGAAGTAACACTTAAGTCTGGAAAAGTGTTAACGAATGTTAAAGCAAAAATCAAAAAAGATTCCCTGGAAGTGCAATCGGAAAATTTGAGCGTAGCAAATTACCCTAAAAAAGAAGTGAAAGGCTTAAAGGTCCGCCCAGTTATCTGGAAGGCACAAACCCAGATTAAAAAATCAGAAGAAGAAATCAAACAAGAGATCTTAGAAGAAGAAGCTAGGGTTGCTGAGGCTTCTGTTAAAGGGGATGAATTTATTCCAAGAGATCCCGATGAGGAAATCAATCCTTGGGGCAATTTTGCATTGGGTCTCATCCCAGGATATAGCGGTCTCTACCGAACTGAAAGCAAAAAAGCAGCTATCACCTTTTCCGTGTTAGAAGTTATGGCACTCGGACTTTTTGCGGATGTGTGGGGAGCAAAGAGGACCAGTACATCAATTGCGGGATTAGAAACAGGTGGACTAATTTTTTCTCCAGATATCGCCGGAGTTAGTGCAGAGGGGAGACGTGCGTTCGAATTACCAGTATTAGTAGGTGTTTACGGATTAACAACTTTTGAAGGAAGAAAGGGTGGGTTATCGGGTTATAACTATGTAAATGCTGGGCAACCGGCATCAACCCAAGCTCGTTATAGCGAAATGAAAAATGTATCTTTACTTCTATTGGCTTCCATCCTTACTGCAGATGGGATTGCTTCTTATTTTGCTGCAGATGCATGGAACGAGGGAACCTATTCAGGTGAAAAATCGAAAGATTTTGTGAGACCAACAACTCCCTGGTCAAGAGCATTGAGATCCGCATTTTTGCCCGGTTGGGGTCAGATATATGGTGGGAACACTTGGAAAGGAGCTGGATGGATGTTAGGTGGAGTTGCGCTTTTGGGCAATGTGATTGTAAACGAAGCTGAGGTAACGGATGCCAAGAAGAAATACCAGAACAATTCTGGAGGTATATTCGGAACACTAGTTGGAAGTCTATATGCAACCAGGCAAAATCCTGTCGCTTCTTCGGATGAAAAACTTACTTCCTCATTGACATTTGGATATTTGCTGAGTGAGCCTACCTACCAAAGATTAAAATCTTCAGTAGCCGATAGGAATCTCGCATGGACTATGTATGGTGGCTATTTAATTGTAAATATTATTGATGCTTACTTTTTCAGTGGGGTAACTGCTCCGAGCGCTGGAAGTGTTTTATTTAAGCCAGGATTTTCCTACCAACCTGCGCCGATGGTAGGAACGATTCAACGATGGGAATCCATCTTCAATTTCGAAATACAGTATATATACTAGGTAGGAAGTATGAAAAATAAAAATATAAAAAATTCAAAAATGTTCGTCTTATCAAAGTTTACATCTTTTGCTTTAGTTTGTTTTGTAAGCTTCTCAGTTTTATGCAATTGTAGAAATGAAGCATCTAAGATTTCAACTAACGACACGTTACGTAGTCCTGTAGCTTGGATCTGGGCACTTACTCTCGCTAGAGGGGGGAGTAGCAGTTCAGCTCCTAGATATCTTCGCGTCCAGGATGGAAGTCTCTATGTTTTCGGAGATGCCGGATCGCCTCCAGTTCCTAGCATATGGCGATTGGCAAATTCTGGCAGGATCGAAACTAGAAAGTCCTACTCAAACATCCCAAACTGTATTAACGGCAGTTCAAGTACTTCCCGAAGGGAATGCCGAGTCATCGGATTCTCCGCCACAGGTGGACAAGTGTTTGTTTTGGTTGTATCGGCAACATCCGAAGGTTCCGGTTCTTCTTCAACGGTAACACAAGCAACCTACCATCTTGGTATTGGCACCAACTTAGATGATGTCCAATTTACAGAGGTTAATTTAGGATCTCTGGGTATTACAGCTCCTGCGAATGTTGAAACCTTTAATGTTAACGTATCCGCAACTGTATCTGGAAGTTTTGTGTTTTTAGTAGGAAGAAATTCCAATGTTAGACTCTGCGGAAGGACAAGTGGCGGGAGCTTTGTCTGTGAAGACCAAAACTCGGGCACAGCCTTCGTGGAAAATCTAAATGGGGTGGTATACTTTGGACCAAGGCGTCGTTGGACGGGAGCAACCTTTACCGCCGCAGATACAGGTGCATCAAATTATGCAACTGCTTTGTATACAGGCAGTCGTACCATTTTTGGAGGATTTGGCACAGCATTAGGATATACGAATACAAATCCCAATGGACCTTGGGATACGGGTGCGAACACAGTGTCCTTTGTGGCAAGTACGGTTGCTGGACTCAACAACGTTGTCTCTCTTGCACAGGTTGGTTCTACCTTGTATGCGCTAAATGAATCTTCTTCAACCAATCCGCGAACCTATAATCTGTATCGAAGCACAGATAATGGCGTGAATTTTTCGCAAGTATCCAGCCAACTTACTTTTGAAGCTTTTTCGTCTGTTCAATCTGTTCGGATGACTGGATTTGATGGAAAACTGTTTTTCCTGGTAAATGGACCAGTTTCAGGAGGTTCGAATTTTGAAACACGACTCTATTCGTCGACGGATGGTCAGTCCTTTGAACAGATAAGGTAGGGGGATGGTTTTTGATTGATCGAATATCCAGGTAAACAGTTGGATTCACTGAAGATAAGATCCGATTTTCTTTCTAAACTGTGGATCCACTCCATTCTTCACTTAAGTCAAAAATAGTATCGCAGATGAATATACAAGTATGAGTAGGCCAAACACCAAGTTCCAAAAAGTGTGGGCCTTCCATAAGTTCATAAATACAAAGGATATCATTAGAAATTTGGCGGCACTAAGTACTACTAAATTGACATTACCTGGACTAAACGATCCTAGACCATAAAACGAAATGTATACGATGCAAAGCAAAATAAGATACGTAATTAAAATATTAAACATAATTTCCTCACTGGATGAGATATAAAGCTGGATATAAGATGAGCCAGATGAGATCACACATATGCCAAAATATTGCTCCTGCCTCAATATTCACAAATTCCATTGATTTACGATGGATGTAGATATAAAATAGGATAATCATACCAACGGCAACATGCATATAATGAAAACCAGTTAACAGCCAATAGTATGTATAAAATTGATTTGAATCTAAAGAAAATCCGAGACTCCATTTGTCATAGAATTCTAGAAATTTCAAAACTAAAAAACTGATACCAAATCCGACCGAACCGAAAAGGCAATAGGTAAATCCTGATTCATTACTATTTTCTTTTATTCTGAGACTAAGTGCGAGCAAAGCACCACTCGTTAGAAGAAAGATAGTATTCCAGAAGGCAAAATTGCGATTCAATTGTGTCTGCATTGTTTGGAACTCGCTTAGATCTTTTGTCTTATCATAAACGAGAGAACAGATTCCCATACAAAAAGTGGCAAACTCCACGAAGACGATGATCCAAATAAGAATACCCCCAGGTGGATACCCAAGTGATTCCTTTTTGTTTTTGTAAACTTTGCTCATTTTGATTTACTTTTGTAATTTAATTTCATTTTTTTATATTAACTTATAGAATTTAATTATTTTTCCAAATCTATAAAATCAAAAAATAAGGTACAAAACGTACGTTATTTTCGACATAACCCAAAAAATTTAACATATAAATGATTTCCGATTGCATTTAGATTCGAAATCTGGACACTTATTAGACAATATCAATAAAAAACAATTATGGACTTGATTTGAATCAATGCATACGTTAAAAATATTTACTAGCCTGGATTCAAAATGGCTTCAATTATTAGATTTTTAATATTCATACTAGTCCTTGCTTACAATTCATACGACCTTCAGGGACAAGGAAATGTAATTACTTACTCTGATCAAGAGAAACATATCAAGGAAACTAAAACCGATTCCTGGTTAGATAGAATTACTTTAGGTGGTTTAATCCGTTTCCGCCCAGAAGTAAAAAACAATTTTAGTTTCGATCGCTCGAATCATGACCATGTTGGGTTTACAGGTCAAAAAATTCAGTTTTATATTCACAATCATTTTAGCGAAGTTATTGAGTCCAAAATTACTTTTCAAGACACAAGAATTTGGGGTGGGGAAAGAGGGAGCATTGCAACTACTAACACGGCTAATGATTTGACACGTCAATCAACGGATGTTCGAGAGGCTTGGTTTAAACTAAAAAACTTATTCCAAATCCCCCTTAAACTCCAAGTAGGAAGACAAATTTTGGCATATGGAGATGAAAGGTTAGTTGGAGCACTGGAATGGACTAATGTAGGAAGAAGCTTTGACGGTGCCCGCCTAATGTTTGATGAAAAATACTTTTCATCACATCTTTGGATTATGGCACTGGGAGAGAACAATTCAGATATTGCAGGAAATACAACCGCCTTGGGTAGAAATTCAAGCTATAATGCTAAGTTTAATTGTCCGCCGAACGGAGTTACTGCCTGTAAATTGATTCCAGACGCTCCCAAAAATGAACTTGGTGACTCTTATTTCACAGGTTTTTACAATACGATTAAATTTAGTGAAAAATTCCATATGGACCTTTATTATCTAGGTCTACAGAAACAATTTCTAAAAGCTAACAACTCTGTCTTCATCTCAACGGGTGACTCTGATACTCCAGAATCGCGATCGGCTAGAAAAGATATTCTACACACCTTCGGAATAAGATTTACGAACAAAACTCTACCAGGGAGAAAAGCCTTACAAAATTTCGACTACTCTGTTGAATACACTCGCCAAACGGGAACTACAGGTTCCAATCGAACACCAGACTGGGACATTCTAAATACACAATTTGATAAGATAGACCCACTAAATGGCAAAGTTTATAAATCAAGTCTTTACCAAGAGAGAATTAAATACGATACATATGCATATGCTATAGATTTTGGCTACAAACAGGACTCGATTCGATATGGTGTTGGATACGACGTCGGCAGTGGAGATCCAAATCGAAAAGATGGTTCTGTCTCCACATTTCAGAATCTATTCCATACGAATCACATTTGGTATGGAATGGCTGACCAAGTGAGTTGGGTAAATATGGTCTCAAAATCAGTAAATGCTACCTACTATTCGAATACGTTCGGTACTTTTAGAATCGACTATTTTACTATAGATAAACACTCCAGGCAAGATGGTTGGTACGATGTAAGCGGTACGATCAAACCAGGAAGAAGCACGGAATCAATTTCAAATAACAGATTCGATTCTTCAAATGTTCTAACATTTGAAGGCGCTGGATCAAATAGACCAGTCTCAACTTTAGGTAAAAGTTTATTTCGTGAAATTGATTTTTTGTACTCGGTAGAGTATAAAACTGTGAATTGGGCATTGGGTTATAGTGTGATCTATGCTGGAGATTCTATCAGAAACCAAGTAGATGACTCAAGTAAATCGACAACTCCGTTTACAAGAAAAAATTTTTCAGGAACGGCAGAGTTTGCATTCCTAATGATGACATATGTTTTTTAAATTTCTAATTTTACAAATTTCGAACAACTATGAAATTCATTAAACTCGTTGTACTTGTCTGCTTATTCTTTTCGCTAGCAATTTATTTATTTTTCTATACGACAAAAGGAAAAAAAGTTCAATTTATCTTGGGAGGTGCAATGGTAAATCTTGGCTATAGATTCCAGGATCATTTAGAGGATCATCTAATGGATAATAATGATGATCCGTATTCACATGATATTAAATCACCAGATTCTATATTAAACTCTATTTTAGTTCAAAACAATCTATCATCGTCTGTTCGTGAATTTTTTCCTCGAACGAATAGACATCCCATGATTACGATGCTTATCTGTATGGACTCTAGAATTGATACCACCGAAATTTTCGGAGACACTCGAAAGTTCTATTACATTATCAGAAACGCTGGTTCGACTTTATCTGACAAAGAAGAAGATATGATTGAGTTGACTGTAAGAAACGGGGTAAGGTTGATAATTTTAACAACGCATACTGATTGTGCAGCAGAAAAAGTTTATAATTCTGCAACAGAGAAAAAACATTACAACGCCTTAGCAGTTGCTATGAAAGAAAGAAAATTGAGATTTAAAAATCTACGAAAAAGACCCTTCCTAGCACACAAACTAGACAGCGGCGAGCTAAAAATCATTGAATTGCACGTAGATACCGTTTCCGGAAAGCTAAAAAACTTTGAAACTAAGCTCTAAGTTTTTTCAATACGAAACTCTTTGAACACCTAACTTACTTTTTGTTGCACAATACATTTAATTTGAATCCTTCTAAAAATTGGATTCTAAAATAGTTATTGAGAATGAATCTCAAGATAAATAAGCTGGAAAAATGAGGGTCTGCCTTAAGTTCATTTTCCTGATTTGTATTCTGACGGAATCAGTGCATTCTTTCCATGGTTTGTTCCAAACTGCTTACACAGCTCGTAGTTTAGGAATAGGGGGAGCCTTTACGGCAGTAGGAGGATCACTAGCAGATTTAGAACTGAACCCTTCTGGCTTGATATCGGCACCTAAAAATAAGATGGAAGCGAGCGGAAATCTACATTTTGTTAGATTATCATACCAAGATTCCTTAATTAGAGAAGATATTTCATCGTCGTATTCTAACAAAATTGAATCCTATCCTACAGCACCATTTCCTTTTGTCGGGATTCAGAGAGTTTTTTCCGATCGATTTACGGGAGCTATCGCCATCTATGTGCAAGGTGGTGGTGGCGGTGAAATAACAGGGATAAAACGAAACTTACAAAAAGATCAAACCTTACAAAGTTTCTCAAATGATCCTCTTCCAATGTTTGGAAATGCAAACCAGGTGGAAGAAAGAATTAAATTCCAATTCGGTATCCTAAAGATAACTCCAGGTTTTGCTTGGAAATGGAAGAAGTTCCAGTTTGGTGTTGCTATAGACCTAGCTACTGCACAAATGAAATTCCAAAGAGAAACACGTTTTTTAGAACAACCACTTCCAGGCAGTTTTTCATACAGAAGCGATCCATCATTTGGATTTGGCGGTAAGTTTGGAATACAATATCAAATCTCTGATAGGTGGAAAATTGGATATTCGTATTTACTTCGAAATAAATTTTATTTAGATGGAGAATATTCTCCTAATGTTAGTATTATTCCCTATTCTTCGCGTGTAAGCCGATTCATGAATTGGCCAGATAGACATTCATTTGGTATTTCGCGAAAGTCCGATAGTTTCTTATTCAGTATCGACTTGCGATATATACCTTGGTCTAGTTATTTTAGACGAACGATTTGGCAATTAGATCAGCCGCTTGTCACAACTCCAGTAGGGGTCGATGCAAACATAATTCAATTCCGATTGAATTGGCGTGATCAAATCATACTTGCACTCGGTTTAGAAAAAGAATTTAAAAATGGTTGGTTTTTAAGGTTTGGTTATTCGCATGGAAATACCCCTGTAGTTTCGAGTGGTCTAAATCCTTTTTTAGGGTCTACAATGGAACATCATATTTCATCGGGTTTCTCTTCCCCTATGAATTTTGGTTTTATTCATATTGCAATTGAACATGGATTTTCAAATCGTATCAAGGGAGATAATGCATCGGACTGGGCTTTATCTAGAGGTTTACCTACAGACGGAAATCTATATCAATATAGTCGGTCTAGCCAGGTAACCACCCTTAGTTTTTCATTTGAATATTTTTTTGAAGACACAGATAAGAGAGAAAAGGAGAAATTAGAGTGGAATTAAAAATATTAATTATTTTGCATACAATGGCTGCGTGCATTTGGGTTGGCGGACATTTGGTACTTGCAATTGGTATTTTACCGAAGGCGTTACAATCAAAAGATCCTAAAATGATCTCAGATTTTGAATCTGTTTTTGAAAGGATTGGAATTCCAGCACTACTAATTCAGGTAATCACTGGAATCCGAATGGCTCTAATCTATCTACCGATTTCAGAATGGACTTCGGGGAACCCTCTAGCGTATTTAATTCGCTGGAAATTACTCTTTCTCTTTATGACTCTAGCTTTGGCAATTCATGCTAGAGTTTTTATCATTCCGAAATTGGATAGTTTTTCACTCCCTAAACTAGGCTATCATATTATTGCTGTTACCGGATTGTCATTGGCCTTTCTCGTGGTGGGCTTAGGCTTCCGGCTTAGCATATTTTAACAATCAATTCCATAATTGGGAGGTGGCTGGCCAAAAATGTAGATTTAATACTTTTCTATAATTGGCGTTGAATCTGCACCGATTCCCTCTATTCTGGCGACTATTCGACCTTCTTTAGAGACAAGAGAAATCACCGTCGAATGATTGAAATCATTCCCTGAGGTTTTTTGGTAGGAAACACCCAAGAGGACAGACAGCATTCGAACGGCATCCTCACTTCCGTTCAGCAAAACCCAATTGTCCCCTAAATCCATTTTTTTGGAATATTTCTTGAGAGCCGCCGGTGTATCTACAGCTGGATCAAAACTAACTAAGGCCATCTTGGGTAATTTGCCGGTTTTTTTCTCGATCTGTTTTGCGATCCTTTGCATATCCGTAACTATACGCGGACAAACACTTTGGCAAGATGAATAAAACATACTAATGACCACCGGCTCCCCTGTCAGATTTTTCCAGTAAAACTGATTATTGTCTTGAGTGGTCCAGCCAAACTCAAGGTCAAACAACGAACCATCGGCAGGTGCACCTGCTTGCATACGCTGATGGTCATGTTCATGTCCTGCATCTTTGCAAGATACAAAAAGTAAAATCAACACAACTAATGTAATACGAATCTGGGTTTTCAATTTTATTCTCCTAATTTATCGGTATATCTTTTGCACAACGAAATCCTAAATACTTACCAGTATACCATCCTTTTAAGCCTGCCCTATAGCCGAACCTCATATAGGCAGCATAGTTACTAAAATCATTCGCTTTCAGAGCTCCAGCACCACAAAATAAAGTCGATTCCAAGTCCGAATCCGCTCGCGAATCACCTGTTACAGAAGATGAATTGAAATCGTAAACCCATTCCCAAATCAGACCATGCATATCATAAACACCTAGAGAATTTTTGTATTTACCTACTGATTGTAAATGGTCTGGTTTTTTTTCGCCATACCATCGCATAATCTCTTGGTCAACAGTCTTTGAACTCCCACCTGAAGGTGGTATAAATGCCACATATTCCCATTCATGTGTAAGTGGTAATCGTTTCCCGAGAGCTTCGCAGTATGCCTTAGCAGAAAACCAAGAGATATAAGTTACTGGAGTATTTTGCTGCTCCATTGCGAACTTCCCTTCCCAATCATTTAAATATCCTTCATCCGCAAACAGTTTTGGAACCTTTCCTTTGCGCCATTTTGGTCGATCCGCGAGAAACTCGGCATATTCTTTTTTCGTGACAGGATATTTATCAAGTAGGAAAGATTTCACGTCAACAGGTTTGACTGAAATAGAACTATCAACTTTAATGAATGGTTTATATTTCCCTTTTGGAACTCTTACCATATCGGAAGCAAAGATTGAAAACAACGGTAATAGCAATACAACTATTACCCTGAAAGTAAAGTATATCATTACTTTTTATTTTTCTTTACGTCCTCAACTGTTACATCAAAACCTTTATTATCCCATTTGCTATAGATATAAGTTAAAACATTGGCAACGTCTTCATCTGATAGCTCTAAGTGTGGCATGACATTGTTGTATTTTTGACCATTGACAGTGATTTCACCTGAAAGTCCTTTTAGTAAGACAGTGATTGCCCTCTCCTTACTTGCATTTAGGTAATCTGATTTTGCCAAAGGCGGAAATACATTTGGCACTCCTTGACCTTCTTTCATATGACATGCTGTACAATTTGTGTTGAAGACACGCTCTCCAATTGCAATTCTCTCTGCCTTTGTTTTGACTTTAGGAGCATCTTCGGGAATTCCTTTCATTCTTTGGATCGCACTTCCTTCAGGTAGATATACAGAGTCCTCTTGTTTTCCTGAATAGATGGATTTATTTTCTTCTCCTTCCACTTTTAACATTCCGAGGGAACCTTTGTTAAATGTTCTGAAAATAGAATGGTCTACTAAAATGAGAGTCGAAGGCACTTCTACTTTAAAATCTACGATTGCGGATCCACCAGCTGGTACCAATGTTGTCTGGACATTTTTCTGATTAGCTATGGTTCCGCCTTCTGTATAAACATTGTCAAATATTTCACCGATTACATGGAAGGAAGAAAGTAAATTTGGTCCTCCGTTTCCTACATACAAGCGAACTGTCTCTCCTACCTTTGCTTTCAATGCGCGTTCGTCTGTCAATGCACCAACGGATCCATTAAATACTACATAGTCGGGGGTTTCAGTGAGTGCTTTTTCCATGTTAAACCCCTGAAGACCCGGTACACCATGTTTACCATTTGTATAAAACTCACTTTGAACAATATAAAATTCTTTATCTACTTTAGGTAAATCGTCTTTGGGTTGAACATAAATAAGACCATACATTCCGTTCGCTATATGCATCCCAACTGGGGAAGTAGCGCAATGGTAGATATAAAGTCCTGGATTAATTGCCTTGAAAGAAAATTTTGAAGAGTGACCTGGAATTGTTAACGAAGCACCAGCTCCACCGCCTTGACCAGTTACTGCGTGAAGATCGATGTTGTGTGGCATTTTACTTGTTGGGTGGTTGTGTAAATGGAATTCAATATCGTCTCCCTCGCGAACACGAATCATTGGTCCCGGCACTGACCCGCCAAATGTCCAAAACGTATACTCAACACCATCAGCAAGCCTACCAACAATCTCAATAGTTTCTAAATTAATGACTACTTTAGCTTCATGAGTTCGGTCAATATGTGGGGGAACTTCCGGTGCGAAGGTTAACTTTGCATTCTCGACCGTCTCTCTATTGCAAAAGGAAAATAGTCCCAACAGAAGAAAGGTCATAAAAATAAGAAATTTCTGAGTTTTTTGATTCATAGTCTATTTTTAATCCTAGAGGTTTACATTAAGTAAATTCAAATTTAATTTCATTGATTTGTATCAATATTTCAAGGTTTCGTTTTATGATATTTGTCATAAGAAGAGGGCACAACTGCCAGGATCAGCTTTGTAAACATATTTAGCTACTTTTGATAATTTGGGTTAGGAATTCTACAAAAATAAAATAATTAAGGTCTTCGATTCTGCGACTCCTTTGAAAACCTCGAAGATTCCAAATTCAACTTGAAATTCCAAATCAGGAAATTTCTCAGACAAATTCAGGAAAAAAATATGAGCCTTGATCTAAATCAAGACCATTGGCTGCTTTTTCTAATACCATAATCTGGATAAAAAAGGGAGGTAAGGATGCTTTCAAAATCTCAAGCTAGAGCATTCTTTTTGGGCGGAACATTTTTGTTCAGTGCGATCTTTGTGTTTCTTACAATTGATTCCGTGCGACAAAATGACGCTCGTACCAATGCGCAATACTTAACGGAA
>JALOTI010000254.1 GCA_025457985.1 Leptospira sp. | reverse complement strand
AGGTACTCAACCCGCTTTGGAAAGTGAAGCGCTGGATTTGATCGGGGACGTTTGAAATTTCGGATAAGGGAACGGTGATCTATATGATATAAGAACTTAATACGTGCTGGAATCAAAAATCGCGTTTCGAAATCCGATCTCTCAAAAAAACTATAACGAAATCCACTAACGAGATATAAAACTGGGTTAAACATACTGAGATTCTTCCAGAGTGGAGGTAACATCTGAACAGAATAAAAACTTCCACCTAAAAAAACGAGCGGTGTGATAACCAACATAGGAATGAGTTGGAGCTTCTCAAAACTATCAGCCCAAATTCCAATTACAAATCCAAACAAACTAAAGCTAATGCAAGTTAGAATAAGGAAAAAGACCATAAGCAGAGGATGTGCAATGTGAAGTGGAACAAAAAAGGATGCAGTCAAAAGCATCAGAAGTCCTAACATGAGAGATTTGGTTGCTGCAGCACCGACAAATCCGATTACTACTTCCCACATAGTTACTGGCGCAGATAATACTTCATAGATTGTACCCGTAAATTTAGGGAAATAGATACCAAAGGAAGCGTTTGATATACTCTCTGTAAGTAACGATAACATTATGAGCCCAGGTACTATAAAACTTCCATAATGAATACCGTCTATTTCTTGAATCTTTGATCCTATGGCAGAACCAAAAACAATAAAGTATAACGATGTTGATAACACAGGTGATAGGATACTCTGCATTAAGGTACGAAACGTACGAGACATTTCAAAAATATATATAGAATAAATTGCGTAAAAATTCATACGTTCTCCTTGATCAGTTGGACAAAAATGTCTTCTAATGAACTTTGTTTGGTGCTTAGATCGCTAAACTGGAGTTTGGATTTCTTTATCTCGTCCAAAAGCTTTGTTATGTTTGCACTGTCGTCTTTTTTGTCGAAGTTATATATTAGAAGGGAGTTATTTTCCGTTAGCTCCAAATTAAATTTAGATAAGGACTTTGGAAGCGATTTGATTGGTTTTTTTAACTCGATACGAAGCTGTTTTTTTCCCAACTGTTTCATTAATGTATTTTTTTCTTCTGTAAGGAAAATATTTCCTTTTTGTATTACAGAAATTCTGTCAGCGATAGCCTCCGCTTCTTCAATGTAGTGAGTAGTGAGTATAATTGTTACGCCTTTTTTTTGCAAATTTTGAACGATATTCCACATATCTTTTCTAAGTTCCACATCTACCCCGGCAGTCGGCTCATCTAAAAAGAGCACTGACGGTTCATGAGACAAAGCTTTTGCAATTAAAACCCTTCTCTTCATTCCGCCGGAAAGTGTCATAATTTTTTGATCTTTTTTTTCCCAAAGAGAAAGTGATTTTAATAGTTCTTCTAGATAATCGGGATTAGGCGGTTTCCCGAAAAGACCACGTGTAAATTTAACAGAAGTCCAAACAGATTCGAAACTGTGAACACTCAGCTCTTGTGGCACCAATCCAATCTTAGAACGAGTTTCTTTGAAGTCCGAAATAATATCATGTCCACAAACGGAAATGGAACCAGTGCTGGGTGTGACGATACCACAAATCATAGAGATGAGTGTGGTTTTGCCAGCGCCATTTGGACCAAGAAGTGCCATCACTTCTCCCTCACGAACATCCCAGTTTACACCGGAAAGAGCTTCATATCCATTTTTATAAACTTTCGAAACGTTCTTTACTGAAACTATATTGGTCAATTTTTTTCGTCCTTCCAACCAATGTCGGTCAAAAAATCTTCATAACCGCCGTCGTATACAAATACACGATCATCGTCAAATACAATCAACTTAGTTGCAACGGCTTTCAAATGCATTTCATTGTGTGTAACCATAATGACTGTTCCATCAAAGTTATCAATCGCTTCTATGAGCGAGTCGCACGATTGCATATCCAAGTGATTTGTAGGTTCATCTAAGTATAGTAAGTGGCAAGGAGTAACCAGAATTTTTCCTAACAATACCCGACTTTTCTCTCCACCAGATAAAACTTTTATCTTTTTTAAGGCAAGGTCATCTGAGAACATTAGACCGCCGGCAATATTTCGAGCCTTACCTTCGGAACAGTTAGGGTCTGCGGACATTATTTCCTGAACAACTGTGTTTTTTTCATCCATATTCAGTTTGTTAGTTTGTCCGAAATAACCTTCCTTTAAAATAGGATGTTTTTTCACCTCTCCAGAAACTGGTTTAAGTTCTCCTGAAATAAGTTTTAGAAGTGTAGATTTTCCTTTTCCATTTTTACCGATGATGCAGATTCGATCCATCGGACCAACACTTAGAGAAAAATTCTGAATTAAAAAAGGTTCTTTTCCGTCATACGAAAACTTTAAATCTTCTACACTTAACATTTGATTTGCGGAGAATGGCGCACTATTGAAATACAGTTCCAAATCTTCAATTGACTCAAGTGCCTTCATCTCGCCTTGTTTTTCTAGCTTTTTAACTCTTGATTGAGTTCGGCTTGCAAAACTTGCTTTTGCTTTAAATTTGGCTATGAAAATCTCTTCCTGTTTTCTCTTTTTTGCTTCATTCAATCTTGTCTTTTCATATATTTCTTCGGCCTGGTTGATTTGCGTATAAAGTTTTTCAGTGTCACCTTGGACTTTAATCGCCTTTGTTCTATGAATCGCAACAGTATGCGTCACCACACTATCCATAAAACTTCTATCATGGGTAATTAAAATAATTTCTCCCTCCCATTCGCGAAGGAATTCCTCTAACCACCGTATCGTAACGATGTCCAGATAGTTATTTGGTTCATCTAACACAAGCATATCGGGAGAAGAAACCAATAACTTTGCTAAATTCATCCGAATTTGATACCCACCGGAAAACTCGTTTGGGCTTCTTTCCATGTCTTCTTCTTTAAATCCAAGACCGAATAAAACACGCTCTACTTTCCAAGTTTCATACTCATCTCCTTCCGGAAGACCGAGTGAACATTCCTCAAGAACTGTTGGTTTGGTGAACACAAGGTGTTGCTCCAAATGACCTATCTTATATCCCTTAGGTATTGTAATATTTCCGGAATCAGGCTCCACCGATCCAAGGATGATTCCCACTAATGTAGATTTCCCATGGCCATTTCGTCCAACGAGCCCTACTCGTTCGCCACGGTTCACACTAAACTGTAAATCATCAAAAAGTGTTTTTCCATTGTACTGTTTGTTTAGTCCTGATATTTTGATCATAAGTCTTCTCTGGAATTCTCTTTAATTGCCAGGTTCTAAAATTCCTAAATTACCGAAAGTGAAAAGAATATGGCACATAAAAATGACATAAATACCATATTTACATACGTGAATCCATTATCATTTGAATTCGGCATCTCAGTTTCCGAAAATAAAATGTGAGTGTTCGATTCTCCATTGTCTTTGTTTTCACTCTGCTATGTGCGACGGCAGTCCTTGTAGCTCGGGAAACTTTACAGTCGGCTTTTGGAGCGGAAGAAAATTATCTCCTGGTTAAATCTCTTGACTCGAGTATTTTACATTTAGCGGACGAAAGCGAAAAGGAGGAGTATAAGTCCATTATTGAAATTTATTTACAATTCAAAAACCTCCATATTCAGGGGCGATATTCAGAGTCCTATTTACAAATGCGAAAGACCCAACTAGCATTAACTAAACTCTATGAAAAAATTCTAAAGAAAAACATAGAAGTGCTAAAAGAAGAGTTATCTATTTTAGGAAAAAAATCTAGAGGAAAAGAAAAATGGCAAACCAAAGCATTTCAAAGGTTGGCCCTAAGAGATATTGCAGAAGCAGAGCAAAAATTACTCATGGCACAAAATACAAGACCGTATCTCTATCTCTTAAAACTCAGGGATATGTTATTTTCTCTCAAGATACTCAAACATGCGGGAAGATTTGTAGTATTTTTGCATCTTTTACATAATGGGATGGAACTAGAAGAAATTGAGTCGACTGAATTTGATTCTATCGAATCTGAAATCAAACGATCTTTTGGTAAAGAAGCAAGCAGATATTTAAAAATCCACTATGACAATCATTACCTGCCATATCCTGAGGATAGCATCTATGAGTCGGTGATGAATGATTTTAAAGCAGGCCAGTTAAAAAACGACTCATTTTGAAAATGGAAATACCAAACCAGTATCCTTTACTTAAGTTTGATCTGGTCACGAATTCGATTGGCTTTTTCTTTTGCTTCTGACACATCTCTACCTCTTGCCAAAG
>JALOTI010000253.1 GCA_025457985.1 Leptospira sp. | reverse complement strand
GTGAAGCTGATCGGAGTGGGCGAAAAGGTTGGCGATCTGAAGGACTTCAAGCCCGCTGAGTTTGCCGCCGGACTGTTCGAGAACTAAGTCTTTGCCCGAAACGAGCGATCCGTGTTCACAAAAGTGAAAAAACGGATTTGTTCGGAGAGGGAATCGTCGTAACCTTTTTCGATGCCACTCTTGCCTCGCTTCTCAAGACTGCTTGCCCTCGCCCTCGCCGGAATCATTGTCTCCGGTGCTTACGCGGAGAACACCACCAAGGAAGCGACTCCCCCGGCCGGATTCTGGAAGACCTCCGCAACGGTTCCAGGCAGCCTAAAGAAGGGGTTCGATGCGATCACAATTCCGGATGCCAAGACGTGGCTTGGGGCTCTCGCCGGACCGGAGATGGAAGGTCGAGGAACAGGCGAGCCTGGCTACGAACTTGCCATGAACTACATGGCGGACCATTTCCGAAAGATGGGACTGAAGCCGATCGGAGACAACGGAACCTACTTCCAGTACAACGACTTCTGGCGATCCCGTGCGAATCCGGCTCGGCTGGCAATCAAATCCTCGAACGGACTCCTACTAAGCGGAGACATTGGTGGAATGGGCGCTGGACAGGGAATGGCCCAAGCGCAAGCGGTCTATTTGAAGATCGCCGACGACACGCAACTCGATCAAGCGACTTCGGCAAAGTTGTCGGGCAAGATCGTCATTCTGGAAGGAGGGGAGAACAACCGCCGCATGCGGTTCACACTCAACCGAGCCGGGGCGGCGGCCGTGATCGCTATCGCCGAGAATCTGGAACCGATTACATGGCGCGGAAGTCGAACCGAACCCCAAGCGGGCAACAACATCGGTCGATTTCAACTTACAGTAGACTTGGAGAATGATCGTTCGATTCGGCTCTCTTCGGTAATCGCCAGTCATTTGGAACAATGCTAAAATTATCCTCAATAGTTGAATCTGTGAACAAGCGTCACACTTTTTCTGGCATGTTTGAGATGGTTGTTTAAACCGGCCAGTTAACATGACATCTTATCCACCATTTTGTTTTCACATCTCCACTGTTTTGTGGCAGATTTGTTGTGCTGCAATTCTGGCATTTCAAAATATGACATAGCAGAAATGTCTTTATTGCATGAAAATTAGTTTTTCTCGCATTAGGCCTGCATACAATTCGCTGTCTATGCCTGGAAACTTTAGAAAGTTATTCTCATTGAACTTATGCCATGAGCGTCCAATGCTGTAAGCACATAGATGTGCCATACCGTCCCATTTCGTCGTAGCCCACCATGCTGGCTTCTGGTTGACATTAGAAAGCTAATGTTTGCCCCGTAGACTAATTAATCTTCATTGTGGACGTGCTTTTTTGCGGCGTCATCCGTCGAAATCGGCAGGTAGGATGATTAAGTTTTCGAGTGATATCTCTTCGCGGATGAAGATTGGTTTGTTGGCGTTTCCATCATATGCGTGACTTACAATATTACTTAATGCTTCACCGAGTACTAATTTTAAATCGAGTGCATCGTATAACGAGAAACCGTTTTCTAAACAGAGGTGGAAAAAATAGTTCCGAGTATGAGAAATGTAACGGGCGTGAGAGGGAATCTGAAAACGGACTAATTTTCCATAGTCCGTTTTTTTGAAACTAGTAGATGACATTATCCTCTAGGATGGAATTTCTTATGAACTTCCTTTAGAGTTTTATTTGCCATATGCGTGTAAATCTGAGTTGTAGAAATATCGATATGACCGAGTAGTTCTTGAACTGATTTCAGATCTGCATGGTTTTCCAAAAGATGGGTAGCAAATGAATGTCTGAGTGTATGTGGTGTTACTTTCTTTTTGATCTTTGTTCTTTTGATATAGTGATTGAGAAGTCTCCAAACCGATTTACGGTTGATATACGATCCTTTTTTTGAGACAAAAACAAACTCACATTGCCTTTTTTTCAAAATTTCTGTTCTGCTTTCAGATAGATATTTTTTAAGGATATCAAGAGATTTTTCCCCAAACGGGACTAGTCTTTGTCTACCACCCTTACCTTCGACAGTAATGGTCATATTCTCTAAATCGACATCTGTCATTTTTAGATTACATGCTTCCGAAATACGTAGTCCTGATGAATACAACAACTCAAAGATACATTTGTCACGGAGTTCGTACAAATTGTCCTCTTTTATATTCTTAAAAAGCTCATCAATTTCGTTTTGAGTTAAATAATCGGGAATAGTTCTTGCGACTTCCGGAGTTTCAATTTTTTCCGTAGGATTGGAATCCAATCGTTTTTCATCACGGAGGTATTTGTAAAACTGTCGTATTGCCACAACTTCTCGCGCCAAAGTTTTAGCAGAGATTTTTCTCTCTCGTTCCCCTTCCAAAAAGCGCATGATATCATTTGCTTTTACTTCTAAAAAGTTTATGTGCTCTTTCTCTAGGAAGATCGCAAACTTGTTGAGATCATAACCATAGGAATAAATCGAATTATCACTTAAACCTTTCTCTACAGATAGGTATTCTTGAAATGTTTGTAAAAGCTGATTATGAGATACTGGCAATTTTGAACCCATCTTTACTCTCTTATGTTACTTAAAGAGTCGGACAAAAAGTCTAAAGAGACTTATTATTTTTTTTGCCACAACAAGGTGGTTTGAGAAAAAAGGAGAAGTGAAACTAAAAAACTCGTTCTTTTTTTTGCTTATCTTTTTTGCACTGTTAGTCGTTAACTGTGGCCAAAAAGAAAAAACCTTATATGAAACAGGCAAAAAGTATGAAGATTCCGGGGAAAAGACTAAAGCACTTTATTATTACGAATTGTCCCTGCGAGAAAACGCTGATTATGAGCCTGTTCTGAAGCGAATGGGCCTTCTACTTGCGGAAAGTAGAGAAGCTGTTGCTACGGCCTTGTTTTATCTGGAAAAATACCATAAACTAAACAAGGAAGATTTAGAAGTACAAAGGGAGCTCTTTCGACTCTATCTGCTCACGAATTATGAAAAGGAAGCCTTGGAAATTCTCGAAGAAATGCGCTTCCAAGGTAAAAAAGAGGCTTTGGAATTTTTTGAGGCTACATACCATTGCCTTACTCGTGGCTCAAAACAAAAAGAATACCTAGCGAGCCAAATGGCAAATCCGTTGGCTGGGGATCCTTACTACGCTCCATGGGTGCGAGCATGCGAAGAGAAATAAGTACTCAGTTCGTTTTTTTTGAAGTCTAAATAGCGAGGAAAAAGGGAGAAATTTATGACCCACAAAGTGGTAATCATCGGATCAGGTCCAGCAGGACATACGGCAGCAATCTACGCGGCGAGAGCCAATTTAAATCCTGTAATGTATGAAGGATTTATGGCCGGTGGTGTTGCGGCAGGTGGACAACTTACAACCACAACTGAGGTCGAAAATTTCCCGGGATTTCCAGAGGGCATTGACGGAACCAAACTCACCCAACTTTTCCGTGAACAATCTATAAAATACGGTACAACGATACATACCCAAACGATCACCAAGGTTGATTTTTCCAAACGCCCATTCACTCTTTGGTCTGATGACGAAGAAATAAAAGCCGAGTCTGTTATCATTGCTACAGGAGCTACAGCAAAACGTATGCATATTCCTGGTGAAGATGTATTTTGGCAAAGAGGAATATCCGCTTGTGCTGTATGCGATGGGGCTCTTCCTATTTTTCGTAATAAAGAATTAGCGGTGGTTGGTGGTGGAGATTCAGCCGTGGAAGAAGCAAACCACCTCACTAAATTTGCATCAAAAGTCTACCTGATTGTTAGGCGAGAGCAACTTCGAGCTTCCCAAATTATGCAAAAACGAGCAATGGAACATCCAAAGATAGAAATTCTTTGGAATCAAGTAGTTGTTGAGGCAAAAGGGGGAGCAGGAGGACTAAGCGCTCTAACTCTGGAAAACACAAAAGATAAATCCAAAAAAGATCTAAACGTTGGTGGACTTTTTTACGCTATTGGTCATGTTCCCAACACACAAGTATTTGGTGATCAATTGACCTTAGATGAAACAGGTTATATCATCACTAAACCAGGAACAACACAGACAAATATCGAAGGAGTATTCGCTGCAGGTGACGTTCAGGACAAAGTGTACAGACAGGCAATCACTGCAGCTGGGAGTGGATGTATGGCAGCCTTAGAAGCAGAAAGATGGCTCGAAGGACATCTATAACTCTTTTTTACTTTTAAGGCAACGGGTTTCCTTTGGCATCAAAATACCCTTTA
>JALOTI010000252.1 GCA_025457985.1 Leptospira sp. | reverse complement strand
ATTTCATCCGTATCTATATTTTTAATTTTATAGTTATACGCAATGGCATCCTCTATGGAAATTTTCCCAAATTTACGATCTAAGGACTTTAGGATACAATGACCATCGCGAAGAAAGGATGAAATCGGGAGGTGATCGAGGACATATCTAGTATGATCTTGTAAGACATCTGACCACGGATTGGGAAGTATATCCTTTCGAACTTTAGGAGTAATCTCGTTGTGATTCGTTTCGTTCATAGAACCAACTGTATCAGATAGGTGGGACAAATGAAATTTTTAGCCTGGATGGATCAAAAAATTTGTTAAATCTTTTTTTTCCTAATTCCTATTCCACTCTTCCATCACGCCAAAACAACTTCACTGGTTTCCCATTTTTCCTAGCGTATCGTATGGTTGCCCATGTTCCTGATCGTTGCTTTTCAGGTCCGCTTGGGAAAGCCCAAAGTTCCTGACTCGCCTTAACAATGGATTGGTTTCGTTCTAAATAATCCTCAGTAGCAAAACTGTGAACCAAAACGTCAAGGGATTCATATTTCTTTTGGCAAAATGCCCGCTCTTTGCCATCACTGGGAGGATGAATCTGGATACGGATGATTTTGGGAGTTTCCTTCTTTTCTTCCAAAAGAGTTTTGTGTATGCCTTCATCTACACCCACACAATCTCCATGGTGGACTTCGACTACATCATATAGAGAAAGTTGGTTTAGAAACGCTTCTTTCTGTGCTTCCGTAAATCCATCTCTAGAACCTGTAATACCAATGATTATTTCTTTCATAAAATTAAATTATCATTTGAAGGTCAGGATTTTAGGAAAAACTTTTTCCGAAATGAGATTGAGAAATCTTTTTCGTGCTTTTTAATAATTTTTCTTAAGTTTCTGCATAAAACCTAAATTAGCTCACATCACTGACTCGAAATAAAGTCAAGCCAACAATGTATTTGGAATATATTCAGCTGATCCTTGCCACAATACATCGGATAAGCAAAAAATGTCCCATTTGCCAAATTCATTTTTCTTTGCCTGATTAATGCCAACTGAGGCTTCGTTTGTATAAATTAAAGCCTCTTCCATATTTTTCCTTCATACACTTTTGTATTCCATTGGTTCCTACAAAATGGGTACAATTATCAGCCAATAAATCTTCGACATATTCTCGCTAACTGTTCTCTCCGACTAGCTGAGTTTATGCAAAAGTTATAGTAAGATAGAAAGGGAGAGAAGATTAATATTTTTTTGTTCTTCAAGGTAACAAATCTAATTTCAAGTAAATTATCGATTTTTTCACTTTTTCCCTCTCCAAGGGTCACATCTTTAAAAATTTCTCGCAGATGCTTTTCCAAGCTTCTTCCAAGTAATAACAGGACTTTTGAATGTTCAGAATTATAAAATTGATTTTTTAAAAAATCAAATCGATTAGTTTTCTCTTTAATATATTTGTAATATTCATTCTTAGATTTTGGTATCGAACTCGACCAATTGTTCGATATTTCTTTCATCCAACTTTTCCCTCGTTCATTAGCATCTGGGAAAGGATAAAGATTGAGTTTAAAAATCGGAGAGTTTAAATTGTATAAGCTGTATTTAAGATATTCTTGCCTCTTTTCCTTGTCCATATCAGGTTTATCGGAATCAAAAAGATAGCGTAAAACATCAACCAATTCGAGATCAAATTTGCTTTCTTCCCATTTACAAGGAATTTTGCATCCCCCGTCCCGATAAGGAAAGCCTTCCTTTCCAACAGTTTTATATTCAGCCTTTTCTATTTCTGTGATTTCACCGCCAGGCTCTATTGCCATGACCCATAATTTTGCTTTATGATTACCACCGTCACAACCAAAAAACGATTCATAATTCCATCCGTCACTTTCCGAAAAATACCTTTTTAAAATTGTTTTTTTATCTTCCAAACTATACCTTTCTTATCTTAAGACAAATTGAAAACCACTCTTGGTAATTTCTGTTTTCGTTCTAAGATTCAAGTTTAATTATTAATTTTTTAAAAATCAAATATTTGTTTGCTTCAAAGATTGATCTCAACAGATATTTTGAATATTTAATTCAACAAGCTTTTTTATTATTTGTAAAGTCCAAATCAATGTAATACTCGTTAATAGAGATACCTTCATAATTCAAAAAAATAATTGCTTTATTCACCAATCGGTTATCGAAAATAAGCTTTTCGTTAGCTCAAATCTCTCAACAAATTGATTTTATAACAGTGGTCGGAATAGTTCGGAAGAATTCTTTCCGAAAAACTCCCGCGAGAGGAGCTCGGAGGGCTTGGTCACGAACCGTTAGGTGAGGGACGGGAGCGAATAGCGAACCCCGCAGAACTCCGACCCCGAAGGGGACTCGCCCAACTCCAACTTTCAGATGTTCTAGAAAATCTAATAAAATTAGAGGACACCAGATCGGAACTCTCGTCCATACGATTGGCATAAACGCTGGGTGAGTAAGGATGGTGTCTCTAGCAATGGTGCAGAAGCAAGAAACAATATTTTGAAGCAGTCCTTTAGTTCGTATGGGTATATATCACCTAAGTGGAGTCAGTTGGCTCTGAATGAGTTAAGTTTTCTAGGAAACGTAAGGTTTGTGCCTGAATTGAAGGAACTACTGACTTTGGGGGGTATTAAAACTGTGCGCTTTGGTGATTTTCTCTGCTCGAAGGGGAACTCGACCTCTCCGCTGCCTTCCCCTCCTGGAAAGGCCACGCTCCGAGGCACGGTTTTCCTCGTCGCCTCCCCTCCAGGTCGGCTTTTCCAAACCCATGCTCCCTATGGGTCGCGAGGTTCTGGCTCGGAAAACTGTTCGATTCGAAGTGTTTAGTTGTATAATGTCTGTTTTGCGGTTTGCAGATTCTGCTCGAAGGGGGACTCGAACCCCCACACCTTGCGGCACTACCACCTCAAAGTAGCGTGTCTACCAATTCCACCATCCGAGCGGGTGTTGTTTCTGCCAGGGTAGGAAACGAGTATCTTTCGTCAAGGAGATGAATTTTCTCTTGTCACTCACTCCGCGCATTCAAACCTAGTAAGGCAAGCATGCAAGTTAGTGATCTTACATTCCGTCTCAAGTTATATACACTCGGTCTTCTTACGCCCATTTTTATAATCTTAGGTCTTTTATTTTCTGCTCCCTACTTTCTTACATCAAACGAGACCTATTCAGTTTCCGAATTTGCGGTTCTCGAAAGTACAAATCCACTCCCTTCGAAAAAAACTCTTCGTGGAGCGTATGCTTTGTACCAAAAAAAGGCATTCCAAAAACTAATTCTGGTTATAAGGGAAGATAAAACAGATAACCTCATTCTGCCAGTCAAAGAGAGAGAAGAAAAAATTAAATCCTATTTAATTTCACAAGGTCTTCCTGACGAAGCAATCTTAAGTTTAAAAATTCCACCAGTGAAATCCAGTGAGTCAGAAGACATAGCAAAACACCTTCTAAAGCTTGTCATATCTGAAAACACAAAGTCTGTCTTAGTGTTAGCCAAACAATATGAGGCAACTAGAGTTTTAAAGACATATAGAAAAGTTTTTCAAAGTATTCCTACCAAGGTTTATGTTTATTCCACCCCTTCAGAAAATACATCATCCAACTGGTTTCTCACAGAAGCTGGAGTGACTGAGGTTATTCTCGAGTTAAGTAAATATATCAATTCATATATTAGAGGTATCCTATAAATGGATGAAATAAAAGATTCAAACGAACTGATTGAACAAAGAATCCAAAAGATTAGAGATTTGCAAAGTAAGGGAATCAATCCGTATCCATTACGTTTTTTTCCCAATGCAAAATCTAAATCACTTATCGAGTCATTTGACCCTAACAAAGAAAAAGTGAATTTTAAACTGGGTGGACGTTTGTATGCAAAGCGGGTAATGGGAAAGGCAAGTTTTGCACACCTTAAAGACTCAGAAGGTTTGATTCAATTGTATGCAACAAGAGACGATTTGGGCGAAGAGGCATATTCTGTGTTTAAGTCGTTGGATCTGGGGGATTGGATTGGTGTAGAAGGATGGCTTTTTTCGACACAAAAAGGTGAAACAACGCTACATTTAACGTCCGTTCAACTCCTTTCGAAGTGCATTCGTCCCTTACCAGTTGTCAAAGAGAAGGACGGAGTAATTTACGATGCTTTTTCTGATGTGGAACAAAGATATCGAATGAGATATGTCGATCTAGTGGTAAATGACCATGTTCGAGAAACATTTAAAATGCGGTCTCGTATCGTTTC
>JALOTI010000251.1 GCA_025457985.1 Leptospira sp. | reverse complement strand
TTTTCTACTTTACTTAATTGTGACAATTAATTAACATATTGAGCTTTTGAACTTGAAGATTGCGTATAACTACGCAGAAAACGGCACAAATTTTTGGCGCAACCAACGCCCAAAATTTGGGGAGACGGGGCTAGGTGGTCCTCCTTTGTGCTAATTATAATAATAGCCTGCGGCAATGTTTAACCTGCCGTGTGTGACTGATGGGCTGTAGTTCAGAAAAAAGCCATGTTTGTGCGAACTTGCATTCATAATTCAGGGGGAAGAATGGAGCTAGACGGTAGTTTTTGGTAACGTTCAAAAGCAATTTGCACACTCCTTGCACGTCCGCTATTTTCATAAACCAAGTCATGATAAATGGCATGATTCCAGCTTAATTTTAGTTTATAAAACTTATAGTTTCAGTTTTACGTAGTTTTAATGCCATAAATTTAATATGACGTGGCGTTATCCGACGGGGTTCATCTGTCGAGATAGAAAATTACTGCGTATCTGTTATTATTCCGTAATGCGAGCAAAACAATAAGCTGAGCTGACGTAGAGACCGACGAGAGAATAAGAGAAACGGTTCTGCAACGGCCATTAAAGTTAGAATAGCAAATGTCGTAAGTCAGTTCTTAGCTATAGAGAATATGAAACATCGAATTAATCGTGTGATTGTAACCTCTGGCCCAACGAGAGAGTGGATTGATCCAGTGCGTTATATATCAAATGCTTCTTCTGGGAAAATGGGATTTGAGATAACAAAGTCTTTCATTGGCCTAGTTCCTGAAGTTATCTATATCCATGGCAATACCATGGAAAAATATTCGATGGTCGAAGGAGCATCAAACAATGTTTATGTGGACACTACATTTCAGTTGAGAGATGCGGTTTTAAATTTTATTTCTGACAATTCTTTACTTTTAATGGCTGCAGCTCCCGCAGATTTTCGACCGATCATGACCGCAAAAAATAAAATCAAAAAGGATAAATCGGAAACTTCTCAAGGTTTGTTATTAGAGCTTGAGGAAAATCCGGATATTCTAGAACAGGTCAGAAGTTATGTGGACGCACATGCGATTCAGAATTGTATTCGAATTGGTTTTGCCGCCGAAACAGAAAAATTAGAAGAACATGCAAAGGGAAAGCTAGTACGGAAAGGTCTTCACTATATAGTTGGGAATTATGTAGGGGAAGGGACGGGATTTGGTGAAGTTGATTCTTCGGTAAAAATTTTCGGATCGGAAGGATTGGTGAAAGAAATAGGCCCACGTTCCAAAGAAGATATCGCTAAAGAGATTGTATCTTTTCTATCGGAAAAATTTATTAAAACCGCTTAATGTGAGTTTGGTTTGCCATCAAATGCAAAGGCAAAGTATCCCGCAAGTATGATTAAAAAGAAACTTACTAAATAATTCCATTTAATCTTTTCACCTAAAATTAAAGTGGCAAATAGAATGAAAACGATGATTGTAATTATTTCTTGAATGATTTTTAGCTGAAAACTTTCAAATTTGTAATTGGTATAACCTATCCTATTTGCCGGAACCATTAAAACATATTCAAAGAAGGCAATGCCCCAAGAAAAAAGAATAATATAAAACATGTTAGTGGTTTTTAAATACTTTAAATGACCATACCAAGCAAATGTCATAAACAAATTGGAAAATATTAAAAGAAGAATTGTAAGCATGAGTCTCTCAGTTTTTTTTTTATAATTTTACTTAGATTGAGGAAGTACTGTCGGTAGTACTTCGCCAGCTTTGCCTTGTAAGAAAATATCCATCATTTCTGTCATACCAGAAGGTTCTGGGTTGATTTCTACAAGAAATGCTCCCTGATTTTTAGCCATTGTTGCCATTGTCTGAGGCATGGAAACCGCTCCACTCGTACCGATTACAAGTACAAGTTCCGCTTTTTCTAAATGACCAAAACAAAGATCTAAAATTGAAGTATCATAACTTTCGCCAAACCAAACGATATGTGGACGTAACATTCCCTTACAATGAGTGCAATACTTGACATGGTCTCCGCTTTCATGACTTTCTTCAATCGGTGAGATTTTATGACAATCCATACATCGTGCAAGGAAGATATTTCCGTGGATTTCAGCACAATTTAAGTTTCCGGCTCGTTTGTGCAAATTATCCACATTTTGAGTGATTAGAAAAAAATTAGGAACAAGGGTTTCGAGTTTTACAAGTGTTTTGTGGCCTTCATTTGGGTTTGCGTTTTTGCAAATCTGTCTTCTATAATCGTACCATTCCCAAACAAGACTCGGATTCCTCCTGAAGGCATCTGGAGTTGCAAGGTCCTCGGCTCTATACGTTTTCCAATAACCACCTTCTCCTCGAAAGGTAGGAATCCCACTTTCTTGTGAGATCCCAGCTCCAGTAATCGTTACAATAGACTTTGCTACTTTAATCCTTTCGCGAACGGTTGAGGTGAGTTTTTCCATAAAAGAAATCTTGTCCTAGTTTAGTAGAATTTTTGGAAGAAAAAAATCATTCGGAAAAATAAAAGCTCATACAATCTTAGTGAAAGTGGAACCTTTTTGGGAAAAAATTTCAAAAGAACTTTTATCTATAAAAAATAAAAATAGGTTCAGAGAAACTAAAACCTATTCTGGAATCGATTTTTGTTCAAATGATTACCTTGGACTTGCCTCCAATCCCAAATTATGGGAATATGCAGAGTCATTCAATTATATTGATCGTATCGGATCAACTGCATCTCGTTTGGTGAGAGGTAATTCTGAAGAACTCCTCGAATTTGAATCTTCGTTTTCTAATTTTGTAGAATCAGACGGTAGCCTTGTCGTAAACACAGGTTATGCAGCTAACTCAGGGTTAATAGATGCAATAGCAAACCCACAAACCATTGTTTTTTCCGACCGATTGAATCATGCTTCCATTTTAGATGGGATTCGGATTAGCGGGGCAATCAAAAAGTATTACAACCACCTAGATCTAAACCATCTCGAAGCATTATTGCAAAAAACACTGGCATCGGAAAAAGAAAAAGACAAACTAAGAATTGTTGTTACAGAAACACTTTTTAGTATGGATGGTGATATACCTGATTTAAGACGACTTCTTCAACTGAAGAAACGTTATGGTTTTGTCCTGATTTTGGATGAGGCCCATTCCTTTGGTTTATTTGGAAATCGTGGAAAGGGATTGGTCTTCGATCAATTGGATTCGGAAGAAATTAAATCTATTGAATATCGAGTTTATACTTTAGGAAAATCCTTGGGTCTTTTTGGTGGAATAATTGCCACCTCGAAATTGGGACGAGACCATTTAGTGAATGTTATGCGTCCATTCATTTTTTCAACTTCTTTGCCACCGTTTATTCCGTATCTTGCGACGTTTTCTTTAGAGTTACTTTCAAAAATGGATTTAGAAAGAAAGAATACACTTGGGCTTGCTTCTTTTTTCAGAAAACAAATCAACGAAATTGGCTATAAAACTACAGATTCTGTCTCCCAGATCATTCCTGTACTCATGGATTCTGAAGCCGACGCACTTGCAACTGCAGAAATTTTACAATCCAAAGGATTTGATATTCGTGCTATCCGACCACCCACCGTAGAAACGGCTCGTTTACGAATTAGTTTCAACGCAAAAATTAAAACCAATCAAGTAGATGAATTGTTAGGGATTTTTAGACAAATCAAGGAGAGTCATTAGATTCTAACTGGGAGATTTTTTTTTGGATCTCTTCAGTAGTCATCGTTTTATGTTTTTTTTGAGATGAGTCTGCTTCACCCGTTTCCTTACTCTGTATTTTTTTTGAGCCATATCGATAGATTAAAAAAAGACCTACGAAGGCAATTACCAATAAACTCAAGTTAATCCAAGTGCCATCTGGTTTTGCGAGAATTTTTGGACCAAAACCGAATACGATGGAATCTACTATACTTCCATACCCATTTTCTCTGAAGTGTTTCACTACAGAGTCTTCCAAAATTCCTTCTCCAAATCCATTCTCCATTTTTTGGAGAATTTCCTCTTCAGTCATACCTTCTCGAATTCTATTTTCGATAAAGGTTTTTAAATAGGCAGAAGCAGAACACATATTAAACGAGCAGGACTGAATAGGAAGACTTGGAAGGCAAATACACCGAATTTTCTCTGTTACACGAAGAAACGTTTGGATTTGGGCTTCGTCTTTCAGAGAGGTTGTTGTTGACTGAGCAAAAACTGGTTGAATGTACAACCAGAAGAGAAAGAAAGGAATAGTTTTTAAAACTTTCTTAC
>JALOTI010000250.1 GCA_025457985.1 Leptospira sp. | reverse complement strand
TCTAAGTATTCCGTGTATCCTCCACTCGTCTACATTCCGAAAGGTTCGGATTCGATGGGTTCGTCACAGAAACTCGAACCGGAGCCAAAAAAGATCAGTAGTAAAGAAAAAGGAAAGGAGCCCGCAAAACAAATAGAGGTGGAACTCTTAGATGGAAAGCCCTTGAAGTCAGAGGTGGCAACAGAGAAGAGTTCCATAGCTCCCGTTCAGACCCTGGAGCCAACAAAAGAATCCTCTTTAAGTCCACTGAGCGGACCCACTTCCTCAGAAAAACCTCAGGCGAAATTCTCACTTCAGGTAAAGATGATGGGAGTGATTAGTTTACTTCTTTTATTATCTCTCTCTGTAATCATCATTATAGCATCTGTCTACTTCAAACAGACCATCAAGTTTCAACTTCTTTCGAGTAATATCCGTATGGCAGAAATTGTGGGAGCCAAAGTTGAATCGGATATTGTTGGAGTCTCTGAGAAGGGAAAACAAATTGCAATTACCCTCACCTCACAAGGATTAGATGATAAGGAAAGATCAAAATTAGTCAAAACCATGTTCCAAAGTGATAAGGAGTTTATCTATCTTGGAATATTTGAAACGAATGGCGAACGTTTGGTGATGAAACGTGAAGTCTTCAATGAAGAAGAACTTAAAAAATCGGCAGCGACCGAGGATGACTTTCATAACTTAGTAACTAGAAACCAAGATTTGATTGCGGAAGCATTCGCTGGAAAACCAGTGCTTTTCAATTCAAGTCCCGGCTTTACGGAGCCTTCTTTTACAGTGGTTATTCCTACAGAAGAGAATGGGAAACTCGATAACGTTTTGGTTATGGTAGTTAAACTCAGTAAAATCATAGAAGCTTTTTCTAAAAAAGGAATCGAGACCACTTTCTTTGTAAACGGATCTGGCACAGTTATCGCACATCCTAAAGAGGATCTTGTTCTTGCGGCTACTGATCTTTCCAATATGTCCATTGTTAAGTCTATGTTAACAGGTGCAACTAATACGGGTCAGACTGAATATTTGGATGAAGTATTACAGGAAAGATTCTTAGGTTTTTATCGTAAGATTGGATTTGCAGACTCAGGTGTCGTTACGATCATCTCTGAGAAAAAAGCATATGAAGACGTGGTGAGAAGTCAGATCATCAATATCTTAATTGCTGGCATTGGACTTTGTGTAACTCTAATCTTTATATTCTTCTTCTCGAAAACGATTACCAAACCTGTTTTACAACTTCTCAACGCCACCCTCGAAATTGCACGAGGGAACTTCCGTATAGGTATCAAACCAACAACTCAAGATGAGGTGGGACTTCTCACACACCACTTTATTGAAATGGGTCAAGGTTTGGAGGAAAGGGAAAAGGTAAAAAATATCTTAGGTAGTATGATTGATCCCGTTGTGGTAAAGGAAGCAATGGTTGACCTTGCTGCATTGAAACGAGGATCAGAAACAACAATCACTGCTTTCTTTTCGGATGTGGCTGGTTTTTCCACAATCTCGGAGCAGCTAAAATCCGCCGATCTTGCCGCTCTTCTAAATGAATACCTTTCTGCCATGACCCTTATCTTAAAAAAACACGAAGGGGTTTTGGATAAATATATTGGAGATGCCATTGTGGGAATCTTCAATGCACCAGTTGCCATTGAATCTCATGAATTAAAGGCAGCTCGCGCGAGTGCGGAAATGGTTCTTAAATTGGATGATCTACGAGCCTATTGGAAAAAGAACAATCTCTATTCCAAAGAAGCCCAAGAAATGGATGCTAGAATTGGTCTCAATAGTGGTTCGGCTAAGGTTGGTTTTATGGGGACTGATGCTCTTGCATCTTATACGATGATGGGTGATACAGTCAATTTAGCAGCGAGATTGGAAGCAGCAGGTAAGGACTATGGAGTGAATGTGCTTATCACAGACTCTGTCTGCGATAAGATCCAAGACGAAATGGTTACAAGGTATATGGACCTAGTGCGAGTAAAGGGAAAGAACGAACCAGTCAGGATACATGAATTGGTCGGATTCAAATCTATGGTTAAACCAGAAATCGTAGAGGCAGCAAAGATTTATGAAACAGCTTTTGCCGAATACCGAAAGCAAAATTGGGACAAGGCCATCAAACTTTTTAAAGAGGTAGAGAAGGCAAAACAAACCAAAGACAAGGCCTCTAAGATTTTAATCGAACGGTGCGAAGAGTATAAAACTTCATCACCTGGAAAAAATTGGGATGGTGTGTTCACAAGAACTCATAAGTAGATGCGCCTGTTAAACGAAGCAAAGTTTGTAGTTACTTTTTTATTGGTTCTCATACTTTTGTTTAGTGGTATTTTGTATTGGATTCTATTTTTAAAAAAGGCGGATTCGGACAGTCCTACGATTGGAATCTTAACATTTAAGAGTAAAACAGTATTGCGAAAGTTTAACGATGGAGTGGTTTGGGATCAAATAGAAACCAAATCTCCCGTTAAAAATCGTGACACAATCAGAACAGAAAAGTTTAGCGATGCTACGTTAACGTTAAACGATGGAACGCAAATCAAAATCTCTGAGAATTCCATGATTCTTTTGGATATTTCAGACAAAAACATAAACATCAATTTTGCATACGGTTCCTTTGAAGCTCAAAGAGAAGGTAGCCTAACGGGAGAGTCAAAGCTCAATATACAATCTGGAAATCAAAAAGTTTCTGTTGGAGCGGGTGAGCTCAAATTAGATAAAACCAAATCGGAACTCAATATCCAGGTCGGAAACGGCGAAGCAAAAGTATCATCCAATGGAATAGAAAATACGGTTGGAAAGAACGAAACTGCTAATCTCAGTGGGGAAGGAGTTCAGGTTACAAAATCTATTTTTGGATTAGAAACACCTGAAGATCGCAGAAACTACCTCACGGACAAATCTAGTGAAAATATCCTTTTTACGTTCTCTGGAATGGATGCAAAAAACATACGAGAGAACAAACCGATACTGGAAGTAAGTAGTTTCCCTGATTTTAGTAAACTGATACATTCAGAAATACTTAAAGGAAATTCTACGAAGAAAAGTTTTCCTGCAGGTGCCTATTACTTTCGAGTTCGATATAATGAGGCAAACAAACGTCTGTTTACAGGTGTGAGTCGATTTCGAATCATCAATGATCCGGGTTTGCGAATCGTAAGTCCTAAAGATGGCGAAGTATATCCCTTTCAATCTGTTGCACCGGTGGTACGAATCAGTTGGAATGAGTTAGAGCTATACACAAATTTTAATGTTCAAATTGCAAGAGATGCAAATTTTTCGGGAGCTGATGTTATAACCAAACAAACACAGAACAATTCCATCGCCTTTGATGGGTTAAACGAAGGAGATTATTTCCTACGTATATTGGCAAAATCCACTGTGTCTGGGGTTGCTGATAAGTTTTCTGCCACGCAAAAATTCTCCATTCGCAAACGGATTAATTTGGAGCCACCAGAACTTTTGGAACCTCAAAAGAATCGATCTATTCCTGAGGAACAACTGAAAGCGGGATTATTCTTTAGCTGGAAGGATAACCGTGAGTTTAACCAGTTTACTCTTGAGGTTTCAAAAGACAAAGACTTCCAGAGCACAATTTTACGCGAAAATCTAAAATCAAATTTTTTCAAATATTCTAAGTCTTTAGACCTCGGAACCTATTATTGGAAGATCATAGGAACGGCACCATCTGGCCAAACAATTAGTTCACCTATACAAAGTTTTACGGTAATCGCAAAAGAAAATCTCGAATTATTGTATCCTCGGGACCAAATGGAAGTCAGTATCAATGAGGAAGGAATTGTTCTCCTCAAATGGAAAAAACTAATCCAGAATCCAGGTTATACGATCGAAGTTGCAAAAAATGAAAGTTTTTCGGCTATTGTGGCAAGTAATGAGTTGAGAGAGCCTTATTATGAATTCCGTACAAAAGATCTTGGAAAGTTCTTTTGGCGAGTCAAAGCGAACGGGAATGATCCTACTGTAAGTGAAGTTAGAAGTTTTTTTGTTAGTTCTAGTATGGAACCGCCGGTTCTTCTTACTCCCACAAAAAATGAATCAATCGATTTATTTCAAAAAAATTCTATCTTATTCTCATGGAAGCCTAGCGAAAAAGCTGTCGCCTATCGTATCCGAATCGTGGATGTAACGGGGATTCGAGAAAAAATGGTGGTTTCTGAAAGAGTAACAACACCAAAGTATAGTTTTACGGACTTTCCCAAATTGAATATGGGAAGGTATCGCGTAGAAGTTGCAAGTCTATATC
>JALOTI010000249.1 GCA_025457985.1 Leptospira sp. | reverse complement strand
ATTCACAAACCAACAAAAAAGGAATTATAAGAAAACTACTTTGGTAAAATTTGAACAACATATGTTGGTATTTTGTCTTTATAAGGATCTTTTTTGAAAATATCCGCGCTCCTAAATTCATTTGGATTGAATTCTGTCCCATTGATTTTTGCATTCCCTGTATCGATGATTCTCCAAACTGCTCCATCCCTATGAAATGATATTGAATGTCCTTCATGAACTCTCAATATGATAGCATCCGACTTTGTATTTTTTAAAGTATTTGCTAAATTTGAATAAGCATCTTCCCTTGTAGGATTGTCCATAACTTCCGCAAAGTACTTTCTGTTAAATGAAACCTTGCTATTATCTTGGTAGCTATATGTTATGGTATCGTTAGCAGAAACAAGCATAGTTTTTTTATTTATACTGCCAGATTCAACATGTTTTTTTGCAAAATCGATAAAATTTGATTCAACTAAATTGGGAAATTGAGTTCGAAGAGTCTGCCATAGAGAAACAGCCGCACACCAATTTTTTTTCAATGTATCTGCATCCGCATCAGAGCTGATTGCTTTCTTTAATTCTTCCGCATATTCTTTTGAAAAAGTATTCTCACTCCATTGATTGAAAATACCATCGTTTCCAGCTTGCGAAAATTTATTTTCAGCTGTTTGATCATACTTCTTAAAATTAGGCTCTAATAAAACTGGCTTAGTTTCATTACCCCAAGTGTAGTTTGCACCTGGACCACTTCCGGCCTCCGCTACCTGACCATCAAATGCCGTTCTGTTCCTCTCATCTAACTCCGCAAGCCGATTTACTTCATTATCAGACAGTGTTCCATCATATTCTTTTTGGATCAGATTTTTAAGTTCATCCTTTTCTCTATCCGTGAGCTCCCCACCTTCCTCATCCTCTCTTCGTCGCACAGGATCATCTGTTGCCACAATACCAGGATTAGGTGGTGTAGGAGTAGTACCACTTCCCATCGGCAACCCCGCAAGCCCCGCCAAAACTCCAACAGCACCCACAGCTACACCACCGGCACCGAGTGCAACATCAAGAACCGTTCCCATTCCTCCACCCACGAACTCTCCTATGCTTCCCAAAAAGGCATCGAACGAACCAGGCTCAGGTGCCGGTGTTGGATTCTTTGCTTCAAGGTCGTTCAGTGCTTTTTGTACATCCTCATCTTTCATCTTCGCTACATCATCTGCCGTATAATCCCCGCTAGCTATGAGGCGCGCGTTATTTTGATCTCTTTGTGTCCGATCTTGTGCCGCATTTATATTCTGTTGGGCAAGGTCTATTTCATCCATTTGGAATCCATTCGGGCCGTTGGTAGCGATGCCGACCCCCAAATGGTCCACGGAAGTAGAAAGACCATTGCGATCTATCGTGGAGGTGAGGCCAATTTTTGATCCTGGGTCCGTATACCCAAGGCTTCCCGCAAGTCCACCACCTGCTAAATCATACATAAAGGAAAGGTTCCAATTTTCGCGGTCTCCGTTTCCTTCGTTTAGGTCGAATCCTACATTTACGGATCCGTTGGTAGTTGCGTCTGCTGTGAACTGGACTGTCTCGGAAAGAGCGTATGTCCCCTGAACCGTTGTATTTCCTCTCCTGGAGAAAGAGATACTTGCGTTCGTTGTGGTATTCCCAAGCCCGATCATACCTCCCCAGCCGTTTTCTGGGTGGTAGGTGACACCGAGGCCGGGGGTGATGCCAGCAAGCATACCGGATTGGAAAGGGCCAACAATTTGAGTTGCACCGCCGATAAGACCATTTGCCATTCCAGCTAACGCACCTTCTACGCCGTGTCGAGACCCATAGGCCCCTTGGATGACAGAATTTGCGACAGCCTTACCCGTATGAGTGGCAGCAACTGTAGGATTCGTAACTAATTTGTCTATTCCAATAAATTTATTGATCGATCCACCAACAGAGTTCAACGTCTTTCCAACTGATGAAATCACATTCGTGAAAGATGAGCTAACCGAAGAATAAATTGAAGAAAGAGTTGAAGTAAAATTCGGAGCTACACTGGATATCGCCGATCCAACCGTGGAAGCCATTGAGGATACCGTTGATACAATCGTTGAAGCTGCACTCGAAACGGCTGATCCAATAGTTGAAACAACTGAGGAGAAAGTTGAGGCCGCAGTGGTAGTTGCGGCAGCTGTCGTTGTCGCCGCTGCTGTTGTGGTAGCCGCCGCGGTAGAGGTCGATGCAGCCGTTGTCGCAGTTCCTGTGGCTGCAGCACCACTACCAAGAACGGCACCAGCACCCATGGTAACTACGATGGTTGCAGCAGTAACAAGAGTTTGTTCGATTGCAGATCTTTGTGCGTCTCGATCTGCCTTTCTTCGATTGTGATCACTAAATCCTTTATCTACAAATCCTCTCGCTATATCGGACCTAATACCGGTCGCAGATGCAATGTTAGATGCAATTACCAACTTATTAAGTTCTTCTTTCGCTGCCTTGTTATTTTTAATATCGATCACACTGCTTTGGTAACTGGTTCCCGTAGCTTTCATTCCAAATATTTGTTCATTAAAACCTAAGGATGCATTAGTGGCACTAGATCTTTCCATGTTGCCGAGATTTACAAGATCATTTCCTTGCGCCAGAGTCTTTTGGATTTCTCGTTCTTTGATCCCAGTTGCAACAAGTGCTGTTTTGACAATACCTCCAATTACGCCTACGACTTGCGTTCCAATATCCATTATAAAATTTCCAGCAAACTTATTTGCTTTTTCTGCTTTTGCTTCGCCTACTTTATCATTCACCCAAGAGGAAACTAAATCTAAAGGAAGACCAGAAGCCGAGGCTATCCCTTGTGAGGCGGCGCGGCGTGCCAAAGCCTCTTCACTTGCTTTTAATGCTGCATATTTTTTATCTTTGGCGGTAATATTATCCACAAAGTTCGAGTAGTTTTCACTTCCAACGAGTAGGTTCCCCACTACACCAACTGCTGAAGTAACCCAACCTAACATCATATTCGTTGTTCCACCGGTCCAATTGTTTAGCTTGTGAAGTGTGTTGGTCAATCCAGAGCCCAAGTGTTGAGCTGCCGCATTGATGACTTGGCCAGTCACCTTGAAATGCGTTAAAGGATTGAGAAAATCGAGTCCAGATGCAGAGCCATAACCAACATAAGTGTTTTTGTCTTTTAGGTCTCGCATCTTCATACGCCCGCGCATAAATTGTACGGCTTGGGCAGCAAAGGCGATATCGTCTTCACTTCCACCTGTGGCTCGGATAAATGCTGTCGCCAGTTCCGTGTTAATTGTAGATTCAATTTGACCTTTGATGGAGGCCTTTACCCCAGCCATTCCACCTGTAAAATAGGCCAAAGCTAAGTCTTGGAGTAAAGAATCCGCCTTTTCTTTGGCTTCCTTTTCTTTTAGAAAAATCTTGGTATTTCTTGAATCTACAGACATGATGTTTGCTGTATTTGAAGAGATGAGCCGACTGTCGGTGCCTAAATTCGATTCTAACTTTTTGTAAGATGATTTTACCGATTTATCGAATTTTTTCCAATCATCATCTGACCATTGAGTAAAGAAAGACTTTCCTTCAGGAGCTTGTACATAGGAAACAGAACTTAGGTGGACATGACGAACTTCAGTAACGAGACCATTTGTATAGACACCATTTTCATTTTTTCCCTTTACGGAACCGTCGTTGATCTGTTTTGAGAGAGTTACTACTTTTGTGTTCTCATTGTAATCGGCATCAAACTCTTTTTTTAGAAAACTACTACAGGCAGAACCCTCCATGTTTGAATAACAATCCGATATTTGTTTTTTTTCTATCTCCGTTAGTTTATGTACGATCATTCCATTTTGATATTCCAAATTCTTTTCGTTTAAGGATTCAATTACAGATTTGAATTTGTTTTGGAAACATTCTGGATCTAAATCCTCTGCTCCACAACCCGCTTTAAAGAATGTGGAATTGATTTTGGTCAGTATGGAATTCAAATCTTGATTGTTTCCAACAACCTTCCCTTCTTGATTTGTTTTTGCTAAAGCCCGATCCTCCCATTTGATGGAGTATGTCATTTGTTTGATAAGCCTGTTTTGTTCTGTGATTTGAGTATCGATTAGATTTTGATTGGTTTGGAGTATTGTGCCATATTGGTCGACACCCACAATTGTACTTTGGATGGAATTAAAAAAGGAGGACTTTGAATTTTCTATCTCGCCAACATTCGGGTTATTTTGTGCAATATCGTTGAATGATTTTAGTGCCTCCAAATTTCCTATTTT
>JALOTI010000248.1 GCA_025457985.1 Leptospira sp. | reverse complement strand
GATTGTTTTCGGGAAGTAAAACACCAGGAGCAGCATACTTTCGTGTAGGCACTGCAGAAAAGCTTATTAAAAAATCAAAACCCAACCAAACAAATATTCTATCCGTACATTGGGGAGTGGAATACAGCCCGTATCCGACAGAAGAACAGAGAAAAGCGGCAAAATATTTGGTAGGCGCTGGATATAAAGTAATTTTAGGCCACCACCCACATGTTCCTCAAGGGATTGAGGTTTTTCCAAATGGGATTGTTATATACTCGCTTGGAAATTTTTTGTTTGGAAGCAAAAACCAATACTTAAAGCATAATATAACGGCTGTTTTGCACTTCGAAAAAGAAAAATTATTAGCAGTTGAGGTAATACCCGTTTTCGGAAAACACCAGTCAGCCGATGGTCTTCATTATTTTTATCCACTCGGTCCAATTGAAGCAGAAAATTTTTTAAAAGAATATGCGATCCTGTGTAAACAACTTGGAACAAATCTGATTATATCGGGAGGGCGAGGTTATGTTTTTTTAGAGGATGATCCGAACGCAAGACTAAATCCATAGTGCAACCACGCAAGGCTCAATCCCATAAGAAACATCGGAAAACTGATCTCAAGAAGATTTGTTCTAAAAATCGAAAAGAGTTGAATGAAAAAACCAGAGGCTAGAAAAAATGCCGAGGTTTTTAAAATCCATCCTGATTCATACAGCCAAAAATAAACCGATACAACCACTGCATAGGCAAATAGACAAAACCATTTGAGCTGAGACGTTGGTTTCAAATATTCTAATGAAGCGATCATCTCTTCAGGACCTTTCGCATCAAGTAGGTTCAAAATCAGAATATTTTCAATCAAATCAGCAAAACCACCAACGACAAGAACCAAAATCATTCCCATAAAAATCTTGAGAAAAATCCTTCGAACTTTCCTTCCCGCATAATGCCCTGTATATGTCAGAAAAGCCATATAACACAGGATAAATCCGAAATCAAAATAATGGAGTGTACGATATTCGTTTGAGAGATGAAAGTATTCGATTGTGTCTGGAAGCCCAATGATATCCTGAACTTGTTTTGGAGTTTCGGACATTTCCAATGCGAGTAGGGGTGATTCAAATCCAGAATGGGTGTCTAAAACGGCTTCCCGAGGGGTGATTTGGTAGAGGAAAAGAGCATAGAGACCTAAGAATATCCCGAGTCCTAGCCCCCAAATTTCTGGAAAATTTGACTTTTCACCCATAAATCCGCCGAATCTCCATTGAAATGGAACCAAGCCTTGGCTCCAAGAAGAAATTCCATTGACCGAAGCCCCCTCTCCCAAAACCCTAGTGGAAACTATTAAATTCTTCTACTGGCAAGTTGTTTCTATGCCAGTATACCCATAGGAGAAATATGAGAAACTACGAAATCACGAGCATACTTCGTGAAGGAAACGTAGAGGAGACTAAGTCTGCAGTTAAAGACCTCCTTGCGAAATACTCTTTCACGATCCAAAACGAAGAAGATTGGGGATCCAAAAAACTTTGGCATCCAATCGGTCAAGACGAGAACGGCCATTTTATATTATTTAAATGCACTGGCAACCCGACAGACGTTTCGAAAGTTGAACATGAGTTCAAACTGAACGTAAATGTTCTCAAGGCTCTTGTGATCAAGGCTAATGGCTAACGATCTAAACAGAATTCTACTTATTGGAAGAATGACCCGTGATCCCGAATTTAAGTCGGTGAACGGAAGTTCTGTGGTAAACTTTTCAGTTGCCAATAACAGGACGTACATGTCAGGCGGAGATAAAAAAGAGGAAACTCATTATTTTGACTGCGTCGCATGGGGAAAACTTGCGGACATTCTGAAACAATACGCTGGTAAAGGCAAACAAGTAGCAATTGAAGGTAGATTACAACAGCAGTCTTGGGAGACACCTGATGGCAAAAAAGCCTCTAAGATTCGAATCTATGTAGAATCTGCACAACTTCTAGGTGGAAGTGGTGGTGGTTCTTCCAATGAAAGATCTGAGAGTAACAGTGGTTATGAGTCCGGCATGGGCGGTGGTTATGATGACTACCCAGCTGGTGATGATGATATTCCTTTTTGATAGGTAAACTTATGAGTGAAATGACAAACGACGATACAAGAATGGATTCCCGCGACAGTATGGACGGGATGGATGACGACGAAAAAGGTGGCTTCCGTGGTAAAGACGGGGAAGGCAAATTTGGTCGTAAAAATGCAAAATATAAAAAGAAAGTATGTAAGTTTTGCGCTGACAAAGCATTACTTGCTGGACTCGACTATAAGCGAGTTGATATTTTAGAGCGATTTGTAACAAACCGAGGAAAAATCATTCCTAGGAGAATTACTGGAACTTGCGCAAAACATCAAAGAGTTTTAGCAAGAGAGATTAGAAAATCGCGCTCTATTGGATTACTTCCTTTTAAAGTTCTATAGGAGACCACCAAATGAAAGTTATTTTACAAAAAGATGTTCTGAATCTTGGTGATGCTGGTGACGTTAAAGAAGTAGCTGATGGTTATGCGAGGAATTTTTTAATCCCTCGCCGATTTGCAGTACGAGCGAACGACGGGAACACAAAAGCCGCTATCCACCAAAAAAAATTGGCCGATCTCAAAAGAGAGAAGCGTGTGAAGGTTATGAAAGACCTTGCAACTTCTATTGATGGAAAAACTTATGAGATTAAGGTTAAAGTTGGAGAAAACGACAAACTATTTGGATCAGTTACCACAAGTGATATTGCTCTTGCGATTAAAAAGTCAGGTATTGAACTTGATAAACGTAAGATCGATCTTGGGGAACCTTTGAAGAACCTCGGTGAATTTAAATTGAAGGTTCGATTGGCAGAGGGTGTGACTCCAAATATTATTGTTAAAGTCGTCGGCGAAGCTTAAAACTCGTCCTCGTTTTTTCGATGAATTCTAACCCCCTCCAGGAGATAGAGTCTGAGAAGAACTTAATCGGTTACTTACTCATGCGAGGGGTGGCCGGGCAAGAAGACCTAGGTCTAAGCCCGGAGGATTTCTATCTAGATTCCCACAGAAGAATTTTTGAAGCCATGGATGACCTGATCCAGGAAGGAATTTCCTTGGATTTAGTTACCGTAACCAACCAAATGCGCGAAAAACGGTTGTTCCGTGATGAAACTCGCGATTTAGAATACATCACATCTCTTTATAAAGACAGCGTACCGTTTCAACCACTTGATTACTATGTTAAACGGGTAAAACGAATTTCAGACCGTCGAAAGTATGTTGAGGCTTTAAACCAAGCAATTGATAAAGTTAAGATTGAGCCGGGTGAAAACGATTCTGTTTTTAGTTTGGTGGAACAATCACTTATGGATATCTCGAGGCAAGAGAGATCCAAAGGATTACGTAAGGTCAAGGACGATGCTAACTCTCTAATTGAATACATTCAAAAAGTAGTGGCGAATAGCCAGGCTGGTGGTTCTGGGATCAACGGACTGAAAACGCATTTTACGGGCCTTGACCAAGCCACAACAGGATTAAAATCTCACGAGCTTATGATTCTTGCGGCAAGACCTGGAAATGGAAAAACCACTTTTGCCCTGAATATCGCAGCAAATGCCGCTTTGAAAGAGAAAAAAACAGTTGTTATATTTTCTCTCGAGATGAGCCGATTGGAACTTCTATTAAAACTTATCAGTGCTGACGCAAGGATCGACTCCTATGCGCTAAAGGCAGGTACCTTAACTCCTGCACAAATGAGTACGCTGAGAGATTCTATAGCTAACATAACGTCTGCAAGTTTATATATAGATGATTCGGGCTATTTAACGATTCAAGAATTTTCGGCAAGGTTACGACAGTTGCGTACATCAGAGGAAATAGGTCTTGTTATTGTTGATTATCTTCAGCTAATGAATGATCCCAAAGCTGCCATGGGTGGAAGACAACAAGAGGTTGCCAATATCTCGAGAGGACTGAAACATATGGCTCGGGAAGTTGGATGTCCAGTGATTGCTCTTTCACAGATGAATAGATCCATCGAATCAAGAACAAAAGACCAAAGGCCACAGCTATCCGACTTACGGGAATCAGGTGCAATTGAGCAGGATGCGGATATTGTTTGTTTTATTTACAGGGAGGAAATGGTGAAACCTCCCGAAGAGCTAGATCCTAACAAAAGAGGAATGGCTGAAATCATCATCGCAAAAAACAGAGCAGGAGCGGTAATGGATTTTCCTTAAAAAGAAGAATTTTAGAATAGAATTTCAGCCGAGTCCGTATCGGATGAGTTAGTTGGGAAATCATTATTTTTGGCTGGGTGGGCGTTTCGATTTAGGGACCAAGGTGGAGTTATATTCATCGATCTGAGAGATCGATCCGGGATTTTGCAAGTTGTTGCAAGAAAAGAAATCCTTGGAGAAGTATTTTCTAAAGCTGAAAAGGTTCGATCTGAGTATGTAATTGCAGTCAAAGGTAAGTTGGCAAACCGGGATCCCGAATCAGTAAATCCCAAAATGAAAACAGGGAAATATGAACTTATTATAGAGGAGATGGAGATTTTAAACCAATCTAAAACTCCACCTTTTACGTTGGATGAATTTGATCCTTCGGGTGAAGAAGTCCGGCTTACATATCGTTATTTAGATATGAGACGTGAAGAGTTGAAAAATCGTCTTGTTCTTCGTCATAAATTAACATTTGCTTTGCGGGAATACTTAGATTCAAAAGGCTTTTTGGAAATCGAAACTCCTATTTTAAACAAATCAACTCCTGAAGGTGCCAGGGATTTTCTTGTTCCCTCACGTCTTAACCAGGGTGAGTTTTATGCGCTACCTCAGTCACCTCAGTTATTCAAACAAATCCTAATGATTGGCGGAATGGAAAAGTACTTTCAGATCGTTAAATGTTTCCGCGACGAAGATTTACGTGCAGATAGACAACCAGAGTTTACTCAATTAGATATGGAATTTTCCTTTGTCAGTGAAGAAGATATCCGCCGCGAAATCGAAGCTATGTGGAAGTTTGCTTTGAAAAAAGTTTTTAATTTAGAGCTTAAGGATTCTTTTCCGACTATGCCTTATAAGGTTGCGATGGAAGAGTATGGCAGTGACAAACCAGACATTCGCTTCGGGATGAAACTCGTAAATGTTTCAGACTTAGTTAAAGAATGTGATTTCCAAGTATTCACGGGAGCCATCGCCTCTGGTGGAGTTGTGAAAGCAATTGCCGTGCCTGGTGGTTCCGCCATCAGCCGAAAGGAAATTGAAGAACTTACCCAGTGGGTGAGTCGTGATTTTCGAGCAAAAGGTCTTGCATATATGAAACACGGTGCAAACGGATTGGAATCAACCATTACCAAACGTTTCACTCCAGAAACCTTAGAAAAAATTGCAAAGGCAGTTGGATCCAAAGAGGGTGATATGATCTTTTTTGGTGCCGACTCCTCGAAAATCGTAAATGCATCCTTAGGCGCTCTACGACTCAAATTATCAGAAAAATATGACCCACCTAAGGTCGATTATAGCTTTCATTGGGTAGTTGATTTTCCTATGTTTGAAATGGACGAAACGACTAAATCATGGACTTTTTTACACCACCCATTTACTTCACCCCAGGAAGAAGATTGGCAAAAATTAAGAGATTGGAAAGCCGGAAAAGATGTTGATCTTTCTAATATTGGTGCAAAGGCATATGA
>JALOTI010000247.1 GCA_025457985.1 Leptospira sp. | reverse complement strand
TGTGAAAATTACCGAGGAAACAGCAGACACAAAAACATTTGTTCTGAATCCAAATTGGTTGTGGAAAGGATTTTCAGCAGGCCAACACCTTCCTGTTACCGTAGAAATAGCTGGTAGAAACGTAACTCGCTTCTATTCCCTATCTTCTTCGCCGAAGGAAAAGTTAATTTCCATCACCGTTAAACGTCAGAAAGGTGGACTTGTTTCAAACTACTTAAACGAAAAAGTTAAAGTCGGTGATATACTTGAGCTAGGAAAACCTAGCGGAGAATTTACCATCGGCGAGCCTGGTGAATCTGCTCCCGAGTCGCTACTCTTTCTTGCTGGCGGAAGCGGAATCACTCCCATACATTCCATTCTCAAAAAACTAGAAGCTTCGTCATACAAAGGGAAAGCAACACTTCTCTACTTTGTAAGAACTTCGGCGGACATCATTCTCAAGTCTTCTTTAGAAAAAATCCAAGAGAAGAACGAGTTTCTAAAGATTCAGTATATTCTTTCTGATGAGAAAAAAGAAGGATATGATTCTGGTTTTTTAACAGATGAGATCGTGAAAAAATATGTTCCGAACTTAGAAGGGGTTTCTGTATATGTTTGTGGGCCAGGGCCGATGCAACAAAAAGCATTGACTCTCTTTCCAAACAATCCTATCAAATCTGAGTTATTTTTGTTACCCACACAAATCCAAAATCCTGTTAAGAAGGAAGGAACAGTTGAGGTTACACTTTCTCTCAGCCATAAAACAATCCAATTAAAAGGCGAAAAATCTCTGTTAGATGAGCTGGAAGAACAGGGAATATTTCCACAAAGCGGTTGTCGGATGGGAATCTGCCACACCTGTGTTTGTAAAAAAACATCTGGACTTGTAACAGATCTCTCAAATGGCGAAAAATCAGAATTAGGTGAAGAGAATATCCAACTCTGTGTTTCTAGGGCAGAAAATGCTTTGGAATTGGAACTCTAAACCAATATCAAAAATATTCGAGAACACGAAATTAAGTTTAAAACTAAGGAATTGAGGACAAACAAATGAAAACGATTAGCAAAAAATTGAGCAAAGAAGAAATTGAAAACTTTGGAAAAGAAGTTGAAGAACTAAGAACAGAAATTATGGCAAAGGTTGGCAAGGAAGATGCAGACCATATCAAAAGAATCTACAAGGCATACCGATACACTGAAGTATTAGGAAGAGGTCTCATCCACTTTAGTTTTGAACCAATTTCCTTTGTATGCGGAACCTTACTATTGTCAGCTTCCAAAATATTAAACAACATGGAATTAGGTCATAATGTAATGCATGGCCAGTATGATTGGATGAACGATCCAAGGTTTAACTCTAGAACTTTTGAGTGGGATATTGTTTCCGATTCAAAACAATGGAAGTTTTATCACAATTATATGCACCATACATATACAAATGTTTTAGGAAAAGACCATGATTATGGTTATAATTTTACTCGGCTAACGGAAGACCAAAAATGGAAACCAACCCATTTGACCCAACCATTTACAAATCTGTTCCTAGCTATGAACTTCCAGTGGGGAGTCGGTGCACACGGTTACCGAGTGGAATATATGGAAATTCCAAAAAAACAAAGGAAAAAAAGATCTCTTAAAGATTACAAAGCTGTCTTTTTCAAAAAGATCGAATTGCAAATGGTTAAAGACTATCTCTTCTTTCCATTGTTAGCAGGACTTAACTTCCCTAAGGTGGTACTTGGAAATTTGATTGCGAACCTCATCCGAAACCTTTGGACCTATGCCGTAATCTTCTGTGGTCATTTCACAGAAAACGCAGAATCCTTTTCTGTAGAAGATATCCAAGGTGAAACAAAAGCTCAGTGGTATTTGAGACAACTCAAAGGGTCGTCTAACTTGGATGGTAGCAATTTCTTCTACACGATGACGGGTCACCTCAGCCATCAGATTGAACACCATATGTTCCCTGATATGCCGGCAAAACGGTACAGAGAAGCTGCTCCAAGGCTTAAAGAAATCTGTGCAAAGTATGGTCAGAACTACAATACGGGAAGTTTTGTAAAACAATTCGCTTCCGTTTGGAAACGAATCATTGCATATAGCCTTCCGGATAAGTATGCAGGTAAATTGATGGGAACCAAAAAAATCTACTTGGAGCCTCAGGCGAGTTTGGTGGACAACGCGATTAGTTTTGTAAATCCAGAGAGAAAAGAAGTTTCTGCGGTTTAAATTGTCTTAGATTTATGTTAGTCTTATGTCCATGGTGACAAAGACTAACATGATTCCAGCCGATACGATTTTGGGATATGGGGTATTTGCCGAGGGCAATACCCTTTTTTATTATGCAGGACCTTGCCTACAGATCTTTCGTATTACGGATAAAGGTTTAGTTTCCTGGTCTCGGGAATTTAATGAAACCGAATGGACTCGGACAAATAATGTTCACCTCAATTTCCATTTAGAATTGGTTGGCATGTATTCTTTGATTCAAACGGGAATGCTGTTTGATTCGGCGTTAGATACGGTCCACCCGATTCTTAAGACGCGGGATGAATTTGGTTTTCCTAAGACAGATACCAACTATAGTCAGATTCTATCGGAATGGATGAAGGAAGATCTTTCGTATCAAACGATCCTGTCGGAATGGTTTTCTTTATTTCCGAACAAATACAAAGAAGTTTTGGCGAGGGAAGCGCATGCGGGACTACTGGAATACCACCTAATACAGAACTTATATCGGATGGATGAGTTTTACCAACTTATGGTTTCCAATCCAGCTTTAGCCGTTTGTTTGACATACTCAGCAAAGTTTAGAAAGAATCAGATGTTTTCAAAAAAAGGGACTCGTTTGAAAAACTTACTCCGATTAAAACAAAAAGAACTTTTGTATGATTTTGGATTTGGGGATCTTAGTGAAACAATTGTTAAGAAGATTCGAGGAGCAGCGTTACGTCCAGAACTTATTAGGCGGTTTCAGAATTGGATACATTCTGCATCTGACGAAATTATAGATTTACTTCGCCATCTTTCTTTTATTTCAGATATTCTCATTGACTATCTAATTTCTGGGAGTGAATCCATTTCAAATCTAAGAGTGAGTTTTAATTTTTTGCACGATATTGTTACACAGTTTGGACTTTCCGAGAGTATGCATTACCTTCCAAAAAGAACACCTGGCTCGGTATTCACTCGCTTTGGATACCAAATTGGACATGGACTTCGATCTATGCATGAAGAAGTCAATCGATACAACCCAAATTGGGTTATGAACTCAATCCATGATTTAGAAACATACCATGATCGTATGATCCAAGAGATAAATAGCCAACGTGTAGAAGAAATTGCCAATCGCAATGTAAGATTTATTGATCCCCCATTTCCAGGAGATCAAACTATCCGGCCGATTCGTGATCTAACGGAACTTTTTTTGGAAGGAAAGAGTATGCACAATTGTGTCTTTACGTATGAAAAACTCGTAATAAAGGGTGAGACATACTTTTACCATCTTAATGAACCTGAAGATTGTTCTTTTTGTATTTTGCAAATTGCAACAAATATCTGGGATCTTGGAGAAGTAAAAGCTAAATATAATGCAGAGCCAAGTGAGGATGCACTTCGAAAAATATATGAATGGTGTGAAAAACACTCTATTTTATTTGTTCCCCCTGAAGAGATGGCTGAAGAATACGGAATGGCTCGATAATTTTTGATGAAGATTTACCTAGCACCTATGGAGGGGCTTCTCGACCATTTTTTGCGAAAGATACTTACCCAGATCGGTGGTTATGATCTTTGTGTCAGTGAATTCATTCGAATCAACCAACACCTGCTTTCGGATTCTTCCATTTTGCAGGTTGTACCCGAATTAAAAAATAACTCACATACTGCATCTGGTATTCCGGTCAAAGTACAAATCCTTGGCTCGGATCCCGTTTGTATGGCAGAAAACGCAGAAAAGATCGCAAAACTCGGCGCATACGGTATTGATCTCAATTTTGGTTGCCCAGCTCCCACCGTTAACCGCAACCGTGGTGGCTCGATTCTTCTAAAGGAACCAGATCTTTTATATCAAATCGTACAATCTGTACGAAAATCTGTACCAAAAGAAATTCCCGTTACCAGTAAAATGCGATTGGGATATGAATCTAAAGATTTGGCTATCGAATCGGCACTTGCTTTGCAAGATGGTGGGTCTGCAGAAATTGTGGTGCATGCCAGAACTAAAGTTGATGGATATAAACCACCTGCCTATTGGGAATGGATAAGAAAGATTAAAGCCCACCTTAGAATTCCTAT
>JALOTI010000246.1 GCA_025457985.1 Leptospira sp. | reverse complement strand
TTTGATTTCAAATCTTGTATCTTTGCCTTCATTCGAACCAAATAGATTGTCAAAAAAACCTTGTGTGCTAGTGCTATCGATATGGTCTTTAAAACTTCCGTCTAGATAATAATAACGGAAGTAATGTGCTTGGTCTCGATCATTAAAATCTTCCTTTTTCTTGAGTATTGGACCTAAGGATCCAAATGATCTGAGATAGATATCAGAATTGCCAGACGAAAGTTTGATCGTTTCATTCGATTTGTTTTTTATCTTCAGGCTAAATTTAAAGTAATTCTCAGACGGGAAAAACTGGAACCGTTTTTGAACCACATACTTTCCGTCAGGTGAAGGAGCTTCAAAAGTTACTAATTTCAATTTTTCATCATAACTTGATGAAAAATTGATCAGATTGAATGGGGAAAAAGGAATCATGTCCTTATCGTCGATTAGGTTAAAATCAAACCCTTGACCTCTGGACAGTTCGACAGCTTTTTCGGAAATTCCATCAAATTCAATCTGAAATTTTGGATCTTTAGCAATGATAAACTCAGAACCATCTGGTTCTTTGTGATCTTTGATATAGTACTCTGTTATTCTTCCACCTAACGAGGAAAATTTTACTAAAAAAGAATCCGTTCGTAAGGAATACGTTTTGATGTCAGTCGGATTCACTTTTGAAAGATTAGAAACTTTTTCTTCGATTTTGGTTTGCGGTTTAATCTCTGGTTTGTTAGAGTTAGGATCCTTTGTTTCCGCTATTTCTTTAGAATCTTTTTCTATGTTTTTAGGTTTTGGAGGAGGTGGTGGAAAGAATACATAATTGATTCCCATCCACACTGCTAAACTTAAAAATAAAGCTAAGAATAATCTACCTTGTCTGTTTGTTGGATCGTTTTGCATGGTTAACTCTTGTTAATAGGTTTTGGAACTGGATCGAAGCCACCTTCATGTAGTGGGTGGCATTTTGAAATACGAAGGACACTCAAAGAAAAAGCTTTAAAAAATGGGTAAGTCAAGAAAGCTTCCCGCGAATAATCCGAACATGTTGGCGTAAATCGGCAGGAAGGCGGTAGAAGAGGGGAAATGAGTTTCTTATATAGAAAAATAAGAAATACAAAAATCCGATTCATTAAAGTTTTCGTACCAAAGATTCGAAGATTTTTTCTCTAGTTTCGGCTGGGCTCTTTGAGAAGTTAATGTGAGTGAGCATTGCACAATCAATACCATTCGGTATCTGGTCGTGGAATTTTCGAACGAGTTCTCTTAAAAGTCTTTTGGTCCGATTGCGCTGAACCGCTGTTTTGTGAGATTTATCGGGACAAAACAGAAATTCGGCAACCAGTTGGTCATTCTTTCTGACCAAAAATCGAAGTGGGGGGTTGCCGATACGCCTGTTGTTTTGAAAGAGTTCTCGGATTCGTTTAACGTCGCAAAGAGTCTCCGAAACAAAGCCCCTATCTTAGAACTTTCTCCCGATTTTCTCGTCGGAAACAGTCAATTTATAACGACCTTTTTTTCTACGATTGGCGATGACATTTCTCCCACCTGGAGTAGCCATTCTGGCTCGGAATCCGTGAGTTCTCACGCGTTTGATCTTGCTTGGTTGGAATGTACGTTTCATGAAATACCTAATTTATATATATGATCACAAAAAGATTCGGTCTTTTAGAAAGAGTTTTGGAACCACCTCGGAAGTCAAGATTCATTTGGGAAAAAGAATGGACAGAGAGGATTGAATGAGACATAAGTCTTTTCGGGGGAAACAGATGACCGCCGGCTTCCGGATCTTTGGACTGATTTGTCTTATTTCCCTTGCACTCTTGCCTCTATCCCCTTCGGAGCCAAGTTGGGAATTTTTAATTCCTACAGAATCTATATTTTTTGTCTGTAAAAATCGAAATTCAGCAGAACTTGCCATCCAGGAATCCATAGCATACCTAAACCGCGAAACGAACTCGGGGGAGATAGTTTTCGGGAAACGTAAATTGGGTTCAAAGGAAACTAAGCAGGTTTTATTATCATTATCCGAACTTATAAAGTCATGTGCCAGGGATGACAAGATTCCTATCAACCAAAGTTTTGATTTTGTTTTTCAGAAAAATTCAGCCGATTCACCGTCAATCACTGGTTATTATGATGTTGAAATTAAGGGAAGTGTTGTGCCAAAAGGTGAAATGATTTTTCCTTTGCTTTCACCTAACATAAAGGTAAAGGATACTCGAAAAAGGACAGAAATACTCGAATCAAAAAAATGGGAAAAAGAACAACTGATAGCCTATGTTGACTTGTTTGACTTACATCTTGTTCAACTAGAAGGAACTGCTTTGTTAACTATGGAAGATGGAAAGAAATTTCGACTGCACTATGCGGCTGATAATGGCCATCTATATGAAAGCCCTGCATCCAATTTGATTGGTGTTTGTCCATCTCTAAAACCGCACAAACTTCGTGAATGTTCGAAATCTAATCCGGAGTTAGTAAACTCTGCTATTTTAAAAAATCCTAGGTTTGTCTTTTTTACGAAAGAAGAGTTGGGTGTTCATAATCATTTTCCTTTTGGAAGTGGAGGCATAAGGCTCATCCCTGATCGATCTTTGGCTATGGATAAACGAATTCCTTTAGGTACAGCTGTTTTAATCAGTTTTGAATCTTTTGATACTAAAAGAGAAAATCATTTATCGTTTGTTCACGATCGAGGGAGTGAAATTTTTGGTTTAGATAGAGTCGACTTTTTTTTTGGAATCGGAAATAAGTATGCCAATCTGGCAAATTCCATAAAGGTTAAAGGTCAGGTTATCTTTATCTTACCTAAGCTGGAGAAATAGCATGAAACTTTCGATAGTCGATGAGATTCTAATAGCTAGAGAAATGAAAAATGAAAGGACAGTTGCAATTGTTCGATTTGTTTTATTTTCTGTTTCATCGATCATGGACAGCTTATCCTACTTTGGCTGGATACAATATACAATTGTCACTCCCAGTTTGATTACCGTTGGGTTAGATGTTTTATTTCTAATATTTGCAAGCATAGTTTTGTTTTTTATATATTACTTCCCTTATAAGCCAAATCTAAAATTTTTTACGATCACTATAGATTATTTTATAATTGGTCTAATGATTTTTTTGGATCCCACAATCCAGCGAGAACATGGTCAAATTTACTTTATAGCAATGCTAAGCGCTATTTTCATTTACCAATTAAACTTATTGAGGCACTCAAAGTTCGGGACGATTTATGCAGCCGTTTTGGCCTTTATCTATGTTTTGATTGTAACTTATTTTTCAGAAGGAAGTTATGCAATCGACTTTGTACCGATGATTTTTGGCTTAACTATGATGCTTGGGATAGGTTATGTAACGACTGTTTCTAATATTGAAATGGTAAAAGAGGCAAATGCTAAACAAATGATGGAGCGTTACCTTCCTTCTCAGCTCATTGGTGAATTTTACAAAGAGAATGCAAACTTGGAGCCAGGTGGTGAAAGTAAAGAAATTACAATTTTGTTTTCAGATCTTCGTGCATTTACAAAGTTTTCGGAACAAAGATCTGCCGATGCAGTAGTTCGTTTTTTAAACCATTATCTATCTCGTATGACAGATATTATCTTTCGATACAATGGAACAATTGATAAGTTTATCGGTGATGCAATTATGACCATTTTTGGAGCCCCATTTCGTAAAGAGGATGATGCACTCCGTGCGGTTCAATGTGCGGTGGCAATGGTAAAGGAATTGGATTATATAAATCAAAGTTTTGAAAAGGAACAGGATCGACTTCAAGTTGGGATCGGCATTCATACTGGTGAAGCAATTGTTGGAAATATTGGCTCGGATCGTCGATTGGATTACACCGTCATTGGTGACAATGTTAACCTAGCCTCTCGAATTGAAAGTTTGACCAAACACTATAGTTGTTCGATCTTAATTTCAGAATCTACCTTCAATCAGATTAAAGGTAAATATTCTATGCATGATAAATTTGAAGTTAGAGAGATTGATCGTGTAGTAGTTCAAGGAAAAACTAAACCGATCACTATTTTTGAAGTTGTTTGTTTATGATTTTATTCCGAAGACTCAATTGCCTCTTCCATTTCTTCTGCTGAATTTTGATTATTCGAAGAATTTAAGTTTTCTAGGTATTTTTTAAAATCTGATCGAATTCTATCTTCCGTAATTTTATTTTTAAACTTTATGTGAATGCCAAAGATATCTTGCCAACCATTCACAGAATTTTTTGATTCTAAGTCTTTAACAAGATTTGGAATTCGATTTGCAAAATGATGTTCTGCCCAATCAGTTTCACCTGTCTCTTCTGTTTTTAATCCTGTA
>JALOTI010000245.1 GCA_025457985.1 Leptospira sp. | reverse complement strand
CACTTGTGTACAAACAACAAAGCCCCAAAGACTATGGCCGTTTGTTTGATTCCATTTCCATTTGCCTCAGCAAAGGACTTGGCTGCCCCGTGGGTAGTGTGCTTATTGGAACAGTTGCAGACATAAAAAAAGCCTGGGAAATTAGATCAAAAAAATATTCGTAATGAAGTTTATTCTAGATACAAATTGTTACATTTCATTTCTCAATACCCGTAACAAGGAACAACATGAGAAAATGGTTACTTTCTGAGAAAAACTCTCCAAACTAGAATATGAAGTTTTTCTTCTATCGCATAACATATCCGAAATGGTTTTTGTCTTTAAAGGTGTATATAAGCTTCAGGATAAAATGATTCGTCAAATGATTTTCGATTTATTGCAACATCCAGGTATACACTATTCGCATGGCTATTTCCCAGAGACGATTCTATCTTACTGGCCTGATCCCATCAAAGATTATGGTGATGCAGTCATTGCATCTGCATGTAAATCCTTGGGAGGGGGAATCATAACATTTGACCAAGATTTTAAAAAACAATTAAAAAAAACAGACCTAACCTTTCACCTCCTTTAATATCGATTTACTTGGAAGCTTAAAGAAGTTCATCACACTGATAAAGTACAATAAAAGAGAAAGAGTTAGAATCCCAACAAAGACAATTAGAATCTGAAGCATTGGATATACACTTCTTAAATCTAATACTAGTTTGTTTAGTATTTCGTTCGAAATTCCTGCATAGATACTTCCGATGAGAAAGGCAAATGTAGATACGAGAGTTGCTTCTCTGGTAAAATGTTTCAGCATAAAATTTGAATCAGCGCCAATCACTCGAAGAAGTGCAAATTCTTTCTTACGCTCCCCTTGACTTGCATAGAGGGAGGTAAATACCAAAATCAAAGCAGCGATTAGAATAAACAAAGTCATGAGGCTCATCATCTTGACTACTTTTTCCAAGATTCCCATGAATGCCTGCACTGTTTTTTCCGTATCGATCACAGTGATATTTGGATGCTCGGCAACGATTTGTTTTTGAAGTTGGTATCGCTGGCCGGCATCATCAATTAGAAGTGATGTGATATAAAAGCGAGGAGCGTTTTCAAGGATTCCTTTCGAAAAAAGAACCACAAAATTTGGCTTCATATCGGACCAATTGACAGACCTAAGGTTAGTGATCTTACCTGTGATTTCACGACCCTGTACATTGAAAGTCAATCGATCCCCCAATCCCGCTTTTAAGTATCCCGCAAAATCTCTCTCAACAGAAATTTCATCGCGGCCCGATTCATTCCACCAGCTACCATTCGTTACTTTTTCAGTATCATACAAATTGTCCCTGTAAGATAAAAAGTATTCACGAGTCCTAGCTGTGGCTCGCCAGTTTCTATCCATTGCATTTTTTATAGTGTCTTCCTTTCGGATGGGCTCCCCATTTACCTTCGAAAGCCTTGCGCCAATCACTGGAGCAGTGAATTGTTTTTCCGCAGGAAACTTGGAGATGATACTTAGTACTCCATCTTTCTGGGCATCTCTTATATCTAGAAGAAACATATTCGGCCTTCTTTCGATTTCCCGTGCACCACTTAACTCTAACAGACTCTCTTGTAAGATAAGAGAAAGTATCAAAATGAACAAGGCAGAACCAAGACCAATAATTGAAAGACGTAAGGTTCCAGACTTACGTGTGATTTTTTTTGTTACTAGACTCCATTCTTTAGAAACAAATCCAAGTTTTACCAATTGGTTTAAAGCCAGCCCCAAAAGTAGATATAAAATCCAAACGAGAATTGGGAGTAAAAATAAAACCCCAGTAAATACTAATGCCTTTGGAAAACTTTCTGTTTCAAAATAAGCTAATACAAAAAATAAAACATAAATCACGAGGAATGAAAAAATCTGCCAGAGGTTTCCCGATTTACTTTCCGAGTCTGACTCGATTTCTTTCAAAGCGGCGAGCGGCTTTACAGTTCTAGTCTCAAATACAAGTGGTAACGAGATTAGAACCGGCAATAAAACACCTAACACCAAACTCCAAACAAAAGAAGAAATACTAAATCCAAATACATCACCTTTCTCCATTACCATTCCACTGATATCTGGAAGAATGGACTGAATCCAATATCCAAAACATAAACCAAAGAATGTGCCTACAAAGGACAAAGTTAAAATTTCAAAAAGAACCAAACCAAAAATGGTATTGGGTTTTGCTCCAAGGCACATCAATATAGCGATTTCATTTTTCTTTTCATTCAAACGAGTGCGTACGGCTGTGTAGATAGAAATTGCACCCAAAAAAAATCCACAGAGTGCAAGTAATGCCATATAATCAAAAGTATTCTTTATAAATGACTGCGATCCTGAGTTTACTTCGGTGTTGTGATAGATCGTTAAATCTTCTTTGATAAAATCTTCAAAATTCTGATCCTTCCATGTTGTAGTATCAAATCCTTCGGGGAATTTTAAATAGATTGTATAGCGAATCCGACTTCCTCTTTGGACAAGTCCTGTTTTTCCTACACTGGAAATATTGATTATAGAGGATGGAGCAGAGCCAACAAAAGATCCAACTGCTCCGGGTTCTTTTAAAATTTCACCAGAAAGTATAAAGTTGAATTCACCCAACCGAACCTTGTCACCTAACTTTAATTTCAAATTTTTAATCAAATTTGATTCCAATAGAATTTGATTGGATTTTAGATTTCTATAAGCTTCTTTTGGTTCCGTAACCATTTCACCGTAGAAAGGATAATTGGTTTCGATGGCTTTAACAAAACTTAACGAGTTTTCGCCTAGTTCTTCATTGGAAATCATCGATAAAAACTGAATGGATTCTGACTTTTTTGAAGAATCCGGCAGGCGTTTTCGCACTAATTCTTTTGCTTCTTCCGTAAATTCCTGTGGGGATTGGAGAGCGAGATCGGAACCCATGATTTGTTTGGCTTCTCTTTTGATTGCGGAAGCCGTATTTTCTTTGTAAGCGTGGATTCCAATAACAGAACCTACCCCCAAGGAGATGGACAATAGGATTAAAATTGAGTATTTATAACGAGAAAACAGCTCTCTTTTGAGGTAGAATTTTAAGAAAAGAGAATTCATTTTATCCTCTTTTGAATCTTTTTCTTTGGCTGGGATTTTTTAGTAGATCCGCCTTCTCGATTTTTGGAACTGAGAGACGTGTTTTTTTGGTTTTTCTTTTGAGCTTTGTTCCGAGTCTCTTTGACAATTTCGCCATCGTGCATATACAAAATTCTGTCTGCAAGTTTTGCAACATCTGGATCGTGAGTCACTACTATGATAGTTGTTCCTTGTTCTTGATTCCTGTATAAAAGTAAGTCAAAAATCGTTTGGCTATTCTTTGAATCTAAGTTAGCAGTAGGTTCATCTGCAAAAATAATCTTTGGATCATTTACAAAGGAACGTGCTATTGCTACTCTTTGTTCTTCACCACCTGACAACTGTTTTGGAAAGTGATTGGCTCTTGGGCCCATTGCTACAGAATCAAGAATTGATTTCGCTTTTTCTAATATCTTTTTTTCAGATAACGTTGGATCAAGAAAAAGTGGTATACCAACATTTTCAACTGCAGTAAGACCAGGAAGCAATTGAAAGTTTTGAAATATAAATCCAATTTTTTTTGCACGTAGCGATGCAAGGTTTGATTCGTCTTCTTTTGTTAGGTCAACATCATCCAAGATGACAGATCCAGTATCGGGCTTATCTAAACCAGCAGCTACACCAAGTAGAGTAGATTTTCCAGAACCAGACGGGCCCATAATCGCAACAAATTCACCAGTTTCAATGCGAAATGAAATATTTTTCAGCACATGAATCGTTTCTATATCATTCGGAAATGACTTGGATACAGTTTCAAAATTTAACACTAGGATTTTCCCCCACTCAAAACTTCACATAACACTTACATAGTGACTAATATCGGGCATTTATCCGCAGAAAATTCGCCTAACAACAAGTTGTAGCAGAATTCCATTGCAAATGTTTTTTTTAACTTGTTCATTCTCTATTGCATATTTTTTAAAAAAAATTTTAAAAAAAACCAAACTGTTTTTCTGCTTCGATCCTTATTTTTTTTGACCACAGAAGGTCGTTTTCATATAAAGTAACTTCATCACAGTGAATTCCCGACTCTACTTAGACGAATTTTTGGGAAGTTATGAACAATGCTGTTGATAAGCGCAAATTTTTAGGTAGTTATAGAATGCTCAATTTCAATACAAAGAAAGAAACTGGCGACGTTATGAATGTGAAAATTACAAATGTCAAACCTTGTGCGGAATGTGGCAGTATTGCCCCACTTTATCAATACAATCTG
>JALOTI010000244.1 GCA_025457985.1 Leptospira sp. | reverse complement strand
TACATACCGACGGTATGTATGTTGACACCAAAATGGAAAATTTTATTTTTTGTCTATGAGTACTACCCAAAACCATCGGCTCCTATTGTTGGATTTCCTTAGAGGATTTGCTTTGTTTGGAATATTGGTTTCGAACATACCAATCTTGTCTGCCCCTATCTACGTTGATTCCCAATTCCAAGATCTGGCGGCAAAGTTCGTAAAAGCCCTTTATATGTTCCTTGTCACTGGGAAATTTTTTGTGCTTTTTTCTTTTGTTTTTGGATATGGGTTTGCAATCCTTTTACAAAGTATTGAAACAAAAGGAAAAGACCCAAAACGTATCTATCTCAGAAGATTATTTGGACTATTTATTTTAGGATTATTACATGCGTTATTTCTATTTGAAGGAGATATTCTCGTCTCGTATTCATTATTAGGCGTTATGTTATATTTTCTTAAAGATAAAAGTCACTTATGGAAAAGATATATAATTGGATTTTGGATTCTCTCTTTCTTCGCTTACTTGGTTTTGGGAATTGTAAGTTTTTATGGATTTTCAGATGGAAAAGAATTAGCAAACAAACTCACTGAAGAATCCATCCTAAATCATTTAGGTACTCTACAGCAAAACTTTCAACAGCAACTGATTGATTATGGATTGGCATTTCCATTTATACTTTTGTTCAACGTGCCAACCGCGGCGATGATGTTTTTAGTCGGTCTTTGGGCTGGAAAAAATCAAATTTTTGCAGATCCACTTCGAATTTGGAACTTTGGTAAAGGTAAAAAGCGATATCTGTTTTTGATTGGGACCATCACAAATATGGGTTATACGGTAAGCCAATTCTATCCAGATCATTTCTTGTTGGGAGTTTTACCCTCTTCACTTTTGGCGTTCGGAGGCATCAGTTTTGCCTTACTCTATGTCTATGGTATCATCTACTTACTTTTCATTCGAAAATGGGAAACAAACTTCTTTGTATCATTTGTATCCAAAGCTGGTTCCATGTCTTTGACTAACTATCTTTCTCAGTCATTGATCTGCACATTTATCTTTGATGGTTGGGGGCTTGGCTATTTTTCATTGCTTCACCCTGGGATCGTTCTCCTTCTCACAATTCCTATCTATGGGTTTAACTTGATATTTTCTACAGTTTGGAAATCAAAATTTGAACTAGGACCTATGGAATGGCTTTTGCGAAAATGGACTTATGCTTAAAGAAAAAAACCTCACCGGATCACCGGTGAGGATACCCTATCAAAATTTACTTAATTCGGATTGTATGGAACCGATGAATGGTGAACAACAATTCGAAGTTCTCCATCTTTTCCTTTTACATATCCAAACGTGTATTCCACTTTTGTATCTGATCCACCTGCAGCAGGTGTAAACCAGTAGTTACCCATTGCAACAGCCATATTACAGCTGTTATTGACAATACCGTAGTTTTTCCATCTCACAGCAGACCAAGGTTTGATCGCAAAACCTTTGTCTTCCGGGAACACTGAATTTCCGCCCACAAAGTAGGATAGAGCCGAGTCAAAGGAAGTTCTGAATTGGTCCACCGACGCTAACGTTGGCTTAAACAGAACCAAACTTAAATCGTATCCATAGAATTTATTGATGTGTTTAGCTGCTGCATCAACGTAATCTCCACCCTGGGAGTATACTTTTCCTATTTCAACGATTCCCTGTCCCCAGGCTTTTTGAGCGGCAACGACCTCCATCTCAGTAATGCAGTTCGCATTTTCTTTCGGAAGAGCTACTGGAACGGGAGTTTTTGCTTTTTGAACAGTTTTTGAAGGACCTGCAAAGAGTGGAAAACCTGCCACAAGTAAAACGCCTACTGCCACTGTAAGGTTCTTTGCTGTTGAATGAATCTTCTTTGTCGAATTTAGGTTAATCATTGGAATCTCCTTGCCTTCCTTTATACCCTATCTCGCTCATTGAATCGTCCTGACTTATAAACTAGAACCAAAAAAGAAGAAAAATTCGCGAAATTTTATTCGTATAAAAAGTAATTCTTCTTTTTCCAACTATTTTGGCTTTTGGTTGCTGTCAGATGCTCTATGCCTGCGATTAGAAACCAAAAAGAGTCTGCCGAGCTCCTATTTAGATTTTCCTACGGCCGTTTTTTTCGTCTTTCAAACGGAGTTCCCTCCCTCCACCCTCTTCCCAAACCACTCCATCTATTCTTGATTTCAATAGGATTCCCACATTCTTTTCCTTACAAAGCATCCGTATTTATCCTTATCCCTAGGATTTTTTGTGTCATTTTCATTATTTATATAATTATTTTTGCCACAAAATTTATAATTTGACACAGTTTGTCCAAAATCATAAATCTGGACTACTTGAAAAAGGAGAGAAAATGAAAACTACAATCAACCTAATTTTGGCACTGCTTTTTGCGACAAGCGTAAGTGCCCAAACCTACACCGTGTTTATACACGGCAAATCCAGTAAAAACCACAACGGAGTGGGAACAACCGACGTAAACAGCTATTGGGGGACCAATGCGAATGCAGTTGCAGGTTCCAAGATTTTTGTGGGATACGATGGAAGCACAGATCCGAGAACGTTTGGTACAGCAAGAGCCCAAACCAATATTACGACTGGCCTAACGAACTATTGCAAAGGTTCAAACACTTGTAAAATCGTGTGCCATTCTGCTGGTTGTTATGCCATTGAGTATTGGCTAGCAAACCTTGGCGATACAACAACTTCTAAAGGTTTCAATATTACAAAAGTTACTGCTCTTGCGGCAGCATCGGGTGGTTCAGAATTAGCAAACTTAATCGGTGGAGCAGGAAATGCGATGGATAAATCTCTGGTTGTTACAACCGCACGAGGAGCTTACAACCACAACCTGACAGCATCAGTCGTTGTAAATCACGTACCTGGTTATAAAAGTAGATTTGGTGCATCTGCCATTCTACCTGGTGCAGATGACTTTGCAGTAGCATTTCATTCCTCCTGCGGTTATAACCGTGCGGGTGGTCTTGATAAATGCCAGACAACATTTGTTAGCGGAAGCACTACATTCACACAATATGATGGCCATGTAAGGGCTCCGTCTCTGACAGCTGCAGGATTAAATAAAAACCACAGCGAAATCATGAACGAAGGCGCAAGATAAGCTCTGCTTAAGTTTCTCAAGTCCGGCAAAAAAATTGTCGGACTTGTTATTAGATATAAAAATCTGAAATAAAATACTATTCCGACTTTTTATCAAGTGACAATAGGTCAGGAATTCCAAAAACATCATCACAACTATTAGAAATTCTTAGGGAGAGTTCATTACCTGGAATTAATCCTTCGAGAGCCTTTGCATTCGGCTCCGTTAAATGAATAAATCTAACGGATGTTGCTTTTTTTACGGGATCAATGATTCCACAAAAGGACCCAACTCCTCCTCCTGGAATTTTCACAACTGACTCCATCGACTTTTTAGCAGTGTATGTTGTAATGGTATTTCCAACAATTTGACTTGTTCTATACCGAGCTTTCAATAGATAATTGCCTGGTGAAACTGTGATCTGAGTTTTGCTGTTTCCTAAAAAATTTGTGAAACTTTGTTCTGTGCCTGGCAAAGGATTTCCTTTTTCATCTACTTTAACCATAGAGAGTTCACTTAAATTGGAAAATGTTAATAGAATTTCTAAATCTTTGGTTTTTTCCTTAGCTAACTGGTAATTTTGAATTTCTTTTTTCGACAAATCTACCTTAAAATTTGGATTTTCTTTCATCTCAGCCTTGAAGGCTCTTGGTGTAAATCTGCTATTAGTGTCCGACAGATAGTCGACGAGAAATCCAATGGGCGCTCCGCCTAAGAAAAGAAAGTTTCCCCAAAACCAAGGGTTTGTTTCTTTTTCATGGCAACAGATTCACCGATTTTTTCATCATTTAAGAAAATGTGGCTATCTTCTTTGAGCTTACGAATCGTGCAAACTACAAACTTTCATCCAGAAATTTTTAAAGGATCAACTAACCTATCAGCTGTCGGCAACCTCTGCTTTCCTCGATGGGAATGACCATCATCTTTTACGCTATATTTCAGATTTTTAAGAATAGCAATTATTAGTTTGGATTAAACTGAGAAGCCCTTTTGCACTTCTATGTCATCTTTAAATTCTATTAGCTTAGCTTTAACCGTCGATTTATCATAGAATGGATGGTCTTTAAATAGACTTCCGTATTTCTCTTCCAATAGGGAATCGCATTGATTTTTATTTACTGTTACAAATTCGGAAATTTTTTCCGTAAAATGATTGTTAAATTTTAAGTCTTCCTGATTCACCCAGCCGGCATCAATAAATCCCTTTGTTTTTTTCGGACAACGACATGGAT
>JALOTI010000243.1 GCA_025457985.1 Leptospira sp. | reverse complement strand
AATTTTTTATATAGTTTTTGAAGATTTGCTCGGATCATAACGGCTCCGATACTTCCAGTCACAGTAACTGGACTTGCAGTAATGAAGCTAGTTGCTTGCGCAATGTAATATCCTCCGGAAGCAACAGTATCTTTAAAATAGGCAGTGATAGGTTTCTTCTCTCGGAAGGCTGAAATTGCTTGAAAGATTTGTTCCGAATGAAACGCGGACCCACCAGGCGATGAAATTTCTAAGATTACGCCTTTCACTTTTTTATCTTCTAAAAGAGATTCAAGAGTTGGAACAACGGAATGAGATTCTATCTTTCCATAATCACGCGTTTTTTGAGAATAATCTCCGCCAGAAATAGGTCCAACTAACGGTACAATAACGATTATAGGTTTTTGCCTTGGAAAGATTTTGAATTCATTTACATAGTTATACGTTTCTAAAAAAGAATCTCTAAAAAATTTAGTTTCATCAGAATTCCATTCCTTTTGAGACTCGATTTTTTCTATAAACCCTATGGACTTTAGGGATTCGGAAGTGTGAGTTGGAGTAAAAAAATGATGTTTTTTAAATTTCCCATTTTTTGTTAGGATTTCTAAGATATAGTTCTGTAAATTTTCGACTAAATCAGAAAGATTCTTTTTTGCCTCCTTGGTAAAATTCGATCGAGTAAAACTTTCTGCAAAAGATTTGTAGGGACCAGAAGCAAATGCTTCAACACTTACTCCCCAAAATTTGAGGAAGTCACCGTAAAACATTGGTTCAACACTAGGCAACATAATATTGAACTCGGCATGTATTCCGACAGTGGGGTGATTGGCCACACTTAAGAGTAGTAATGTTCCAATGCCACCTTCACTTGCGAACATATGAATTGTTTTACCGGAATTCTTTATCTTCTCGAGTAAATGGTATACTTCTACACATTCCGATAGAGTCCAATTCAGCGGGGGTAAATAGAGCCAGACTTCCTTAACTTTCTGATTTTTCTCTAAAAGAAGAAGTTTTTGTAAAAATTCTAGTCTAGTCGGGAACTCCGACTTCCCTTGTAATTTTTTTACTAGAAAAGACTTATGCGAGGTTTCAAATTCCGTTGGAAACTCCATTCTAAATTTGAAGGATTTTCTTTGAAAGAAATGGCTTAGACGAAGAAAGAGGTAGAAGGAGGTTCGAAACGGGAAAAAAAGAATTAGAAATAGGATTCGCAACAATGTGGTTTTACTCCTAAATCCATTTCTTTAAGTTCTTTCCAGAATGAAAGTGGAAAACAAACTTTGACTTGTGGAATCTTTTATACGCATCCGCGGTGCCCGCGAACACAATTTAAAAAATGTAAATCTAGATATACCTCGAGATAAACTTGTGGTAGTTACCGGTTTATCAGGCTCGGGTAAGTCTTCCCTTGCTTTCGATACAATTTATGCAGAAGGTCAAAGACGTTATGTTGAGTCTTTGTCAAGTTATGCTAGGCAATTTTTGGGCCAGATGGAAAAGCCTGAAGTTGATTTGATAGAAGGATTAAGCCCTGCGATCAGTATAGAGCAGAAGACGACACATCGCAATCCGAGATCCACAGTGGGAACAGTTACTGAGATTTATGATTATCTAAGGCTGTTGTATGCTCGTGTTGGTATTCCGCACTGTCCTAAATGTGGTACTGAAATTACGAGTCTTTCGGTAGATCAGATAACGGAACGAATCAATTTATTTCCAGAAGGAACAAAACTTCAGATCCTTGCACCCGTAATCCAAGGAAAAAAAGGAGAGCATAGGGAAGTTTTAGAGAAATATAAAAAAGAAGGCTTCAATCGAGTGCGAGTGAATGGCGAAATCTATTCATTAGAAGATGAAATCCCTTTAAAAAAGAATAACAAGGCGGATATAGAAATAGTTGTCGATAGGATTGTGAAAAAAGAAGGAATACTCTCTCGGCTAACAGATTCGGTCGAAACTGCTCTTAAAACTTCGGAAGGCATTTTAATAGTTGAGGATGGACAAAAAGATCATTTGTTCTCGCAAAAACTTTCCTGTCCTAAATGTGACGATGTAAGCATTCCAGAATTGAGTCCAAGGCTCTTTTCCTTTAACTCACCGTTTGGTGCATGTCCGCAGTGTGATGGGCTTGGTGCTATCCTAGAGTTTGACGAGGCTCTCTTAGTAACGAATGCCGAAAGTAGTTTAGCGGATGGATGTATTGAAGCATGGGGTGGCAGTAAATCCAATTCTTATTGGTATATGGCAACTATCCAAGCACTCTCTAAAAAATTAAAATTCAATTTAAACACACCATGGAAAGACCTTCCAGAAAAGATCAAAAAGACAATATTGTATGGAGACGAATCCATCCATATTGACTACGATTTCAGGGGAGCCAACTCACATTATGAATTTTCAAGAAATTATGAAGGTGTTATACCTAATTTAAAGAGACGATACAAGGAAACGAAATCGGATAGTATGCGACAGTGGTTTGAATCATTTATGACAAACCACGATTGTGATCTGTGTAATGGGAAACGATTGAGACCAGAAGCTTTAGCGGTAAAAGTCCAGGGTATTGGAATTCACGAATATACTGGATTTTCAATAGAGAAATGTCTCTCTTTTACAAAGGATTCAAAATTTAAGGGAGCTGACGACTTAATTAGCAAACCAATATTAAAGGAAATTCTTCAAAGACTACATTTTTTGAATGATGTTGGAGTCGGATACTTAAACCTCTCTAGGTCAGCGGGAACACTATCGGGAGGCGAGATGCAAAGGATAAGACTCGCAACTCAGATAGGATCAAGATTGATGGGTGTCCTATACATCTTAGATGAGCCATCAATAGGTCTACACCAAAGGGACAATACTAAACTTGTCCAAACTTTAAAAGGACTTCGTAATTTAGGAAATACTGTTTTGGTTGTTGAACATGATAAAGAGACAATGGAGGAAGCTGACTATATCATTGATATGGGACCTGGAGCAGGGGTGCATGGAGGACAAATTGTTTCTTTCGGAACTCCGGATGACCTAAAATCGGATCCTAAATCAATAACAGGGAAATATCTTAGTGGCGAAAAACGAATTTCGATGCCAAAGGAAAGACGAAAAGGTAATGGTAAAAATTTAAAAATAGTCGGAGCTTCTCATAATAATCTTAAAAATATAGATGTATCTATCCCTTTGGGTACGCTAACAGTTGTAACAGGGGTATCTGGTTCTGGAAAATCTACACTCATCAATGAAATATTATATAAAGAACTCGCAAGCAGTGTAATGGGAATGAAGCTTGTTCCCGGTAAACATAAAAAAATCCAAGGGAAGGAAGAAATTGATAAAATAATAAATATCGATCAATCACCTATTGGCAGAACTCCAAGATCCAATCCTGCTACCTATACGGGTCTTTTTACGTTTGTTCGGGAACTGTTCAGTGGATTAGAAGATGCTAAAGTAAGGGGATACGGACCTGGTAGATTTAGTTTTAATGTTGCAGGTGGTCGGTGTGAAAAGTGTGAAGGAGATGGAATTTTAAAAATCGAAATGCACTTTTTACCGGATATCTATGTTGAATGTGAAGTTTGTAAAGGTAAACGTTACAATCGAGAGACATTAGAGGTAAAATACAAGGGGAAACATATTTCTGATGTTTTGGATATGACTGTGGAAGATGGGCTAACGTTTTTTGAAAATATTCCTTCCTTAAAAAGGAAGCTCGAAACATTAATGGATGTAGGTCTCGGCTATATCAAATTGGGCCAAGCAGCAACAACATTCTCCGGTGGTGAGGCTCAGAGGATTAAACTTTCTACCGAATTATCCAAAAGACCTACAGGTAAAACATTGTATATTCTTGATGAGCCGACGACTGGACTTCACTTTGACGATATTGAAAAACTTTTGTCCGTTTTGCAGGTATTAGTCGATAAAGGAAATTCTATGGTAATAATCGAACACAATCTAGATGTAATAAAAGCCGCGGATTATATTATTGATATAGGGCCTGAAGGAGGAGATGGGGGAGGAAGCGTAATAGCCACTGGAACACCAGAAGAAGTATCGCAAGTTAAAGAATCCTTTACGGGACGTTATTTAAAAAAGGTTTTAGAAGAGGAAGGGAAGATATTCAAACCTGCTGAGAATACAAAAAAGAAAACAAGTAACTTAAAACTCAAAAAGAAGTAAGTAATGGTCGAATCGTTGTATCGTTCGCGGAAGCCAGCATTAATAGAGATAGGAATGTATGATTTTCTTCTTGGAAAGGAGACGTATGGGCGATTTCAAACAAAGTTATTTGATCTTGCGAAGTCTGCTACTTCCGTAGATTTGGCAGTCGCCTGCATGGTAGAAGCCAATGTTGCAGGCACTAT
>JALOTI010000242.1 GCA_025457985.1 Leptospira sp. | reverse complement strand
TAAAACAATCTGTAAGGGCTATACCAGTAACATTTGGAAAAAGCAATAGAATACGTCTACTTAAAACAAATGGAACTTGATCTGCTAGAGGCGGAACACCAGGAACTAAAAAGTCATCTGGAATGGCTGAACTATAAAGAATCTCGTCGTAAATCAAAGGAGTCCAATGCAGAAATCCATACGATTTTAAATTTACAAACGACTCTAAATCAAGGTTCTGGAATTGGATCTATGACGACTATCATTGATTCCATAAACCAATCCAAAGAGGAAAGCGGTGACTCGTACAAAATTTCTAAAGAATTTTGGGACCTTCTCCTGGAAAATAACCAACACACGTTCACCATGTTAAAAGGAATGGAACGTTCGGTAGAAATATTACAAGGCAGTGTAAATTTAAAGCCTATTTCCAGTGATGATCTTCTAAAAGAGCTTCCTCTTGTTATCTCAGAATTCCGGACGGAAATAGAATCTCGTTCTTTAAAAGTCAATCTTCCGATCGTTAAAACGAAAGTTAAATTATCATGTGACTTAGAAATGTTTAGACTCGTTTTAAAGGAAGTTGTACTCAACGGAATTAAATACTCAGATAGAGATTCCAACTTTGATTTTTTTGTTACGAACGTAGATGGTTATTTTTGTTTATCAGTTAAGAACACAATACGTGAAGATGAATATGCGAAACTTCTTCCAGCGTATGAAAAACAACTAATACTTCCATTTTTTCGAATCCATCCTCCAGTTGAAGAATTTTATAAAAAAGAACCATTTAGTCTGGGACTTGGTTTGACAATGGTGGATTTTCTTTTAAAGAAACACCACGGTATGTTCTTTCTTAGAAATGCCGTAGATCATACTTCCGAAAAAACGACATGTGTAATCGCAGAACTATTTTTACCAATTAACGAAACTAAGGATACTTAAAATGAACAAAAAGATATTGATAATTGATGACTCAGCTGTTTTCAGAAAGATAATTTCTGTACATTTAAAAAATGCCAATTTCGACTTGTTGGAAGCTGGCGATGGTATCGAAGGATTAAAAAAACTAGAAGAAGGTCCTGTGGATCTTATTGTCTCGGATATGAATATGCCTAATATGGATGGGATTAGTTTTATAAAAAAAGTAAAATCTGATTCTAAATATAAGTTTACTCCCATCATTATGTTAACAACAGAATCGCAACCTGAAAAAAAACAACAGGGTATGGATGCTGGAGCAAAAGCATGGCTCACAAAACCCTTCTCTCCTGAAGAACTATTAGATACTATTTCCAAACTGGTTACATAGAAAATGGAACCGATCCAACATATAAGAGAGACCAACTCTGGATATGAAATTTCATGGAAAGGATATCTAACTATACCATATGTGAATGAATGGATGAATTGGATTAAACTCTGGAAATTTAAGCCCGGGGCAATTTTAAAGTTAAATCTAAGTCAAGTGGAACGAATTGACACCGCGGGCGTACAACTTCTACTTTTTTTAAAATCGTATACCTTAGAACAAAATTATATTCTAAAATTAGATAGCCACTCTCTTCCAGTTCTAAAAATTTTTGATGTACTTGGACTTGTCTCTTTCTTTGGTGATCGGGTCAAAGTAAAAAAGGAACATTCTTCCGAGTTAGAATTTAGGTACGGAACGAAAAAACAATCTTTATGAATCTAGAAGAAATCGTAGAGGCCTATTTAGTCGAATCTGAAGAATTTCTAAGAGAAATGGAAACTATTCTTCTGAAAACGGAGAAAAGTAAACCCAGTGCAGAGGATTTGAATGCTATCTTTCGTGCAGTTCATACGATCAAAGGGACTGCTGGAATGTTTGGATTCCAAGAGACCGTTCAGTTTACACATATCCTTGAAAATTTTTTAGACTCATTGCGCTCAAATCATATTACTTTTTCGACTTCTATGACAGATGGGCTACTCCAAGCTAAAGATTTTTTATCCTATTTGGTGTTGGAGGAACACAAGGGGAATCTTTCTAAGGAAAAACTTGAATCTGGTCAAAACATTTTAAATCTCTTCAAACCCTACTTAGAAAACCAGTCCGAAAAATTAACTGTAGATAAGCCCCTTTCGGACATGGATAGCCAAACCAATCGGAATCCTTCATCTCCTAAAAAAACGAATTCAATCGTATTTCAGAACTATTTAATATCCTTTAGACCTAATTCGAATGTTTTTTCGGAGGGACTAGACCCCTATTCGTTCATCGCATATTTAAAAAAAATAGGTAAAATTGTTTCTTTAAAGACAATCACTGAAAATATACCCACGTATTCAAAATTTTTGCCTGAGACCTGTTATCTTGGCTTTGAGATTCTTTTCAAATCAGACGCAGAACTTGAAAAAGTTCAGAAGACATTTGAGTTTATCGAAAGAGACTCTTTTTTACATATTTTTCCACCAGGTTTTGGAATCGAAGATTTGGTAGACCTCTCCCAACAACTACCTGAAGAGGAAATCTATCTTGGAAATATTTGGAAAGAAATTGGATTACTTGGTGATAAAGAATTTTTAACATACTTGGAGCTTTTGAAATCTATCCAATTTGGGTCTAACTTCAATTCCGAACCTGAAATTCATACAAAGGAAACCTCTAGCCCAGAACATCACGATTCTAAACAAATTGGTATTGATTCCAACCAACAAAAGACTTCGACTATCAAAGTTGATTCCAAACGAATTGATAATTTAATCAACAGAGTTGGAGAACTAGTTGTTTCCTCTGCAAATATGAATCAGATTATCTCGGGAATAGATGATTCAAATCTTCAGGAATCATCTTCTCAAGTGATTCGCCTGCTAAATGAAGTAAGGGAAATCTCGTTAAAACTTCGAATGATTCCTATTGGAGAAGTGTTTCAAAAATACCAGAGAACCGTAAGAGACCTTGGTAAAGATTTAGGAAAACAAATCCAACTGATTACAGAAGGAAATGAAACGGAGTTAGATCGTAATATTGTAGATAAACTCAGTGACCCATTAACTCATATCATTCGAAATGCTTGTGATCACGGTCTTGAAACACCAAACGAAAGAAGGAATCTCGGAAAATCAGAAATCGGTACAATCATATTACGAGCCTACCAAGAAGCCGGAAATGTAGTAATACAAATTAAAGACGATGGGAAAGGAATCCAAAAATCAAAAGTTTGGGAAAAAGGAATTTCCAAAGGAATATGCTCTGGCCCACTACCCCATTCGGATGAAGAAGTATTTTCACTGCTTTTCCATCCAGGTTTTTCCACAGCAGAACAGGTAACAAATGTTAGCGGAAGAGGTGTTGGTTTAGATGTAGTGCAAAAGAATATTGAGATACTCCGAGGGAGTATTTCAATTTCGAGTATTCCCAACCAAGGAACAAGTTTTACCTTACGTTTACCACTCACTCTGGCAATTATTGATGGGTTTTTGGTCGGAGTTGCCAACCGTAGATTTATTTTGCCAATGGATATAGTTCTTGAATGCCTACAATTTCAAGACGAAGAAAAAGAAAATTCGAGTCGTTATTTCCCTCTTCGTGGTAGTTTGATTCCCTATATTCGTTTGAGTCAAATTTTTCCAGAAGAAACTAAGGATCATTCCGCTCGGGAAAACATTGTAATTGTGAGGAATGGAGAAAAAAAAGCAGGTATTGTCGTCGATTATCTTTATGGCGAATACCAAACAGTCGTTAAACCTATGGGATCTGTATTTCGACATGTAAAAGGTGTCAGCGGGTCAAGCATACTAGGCGACGGTCAAGTAGCATTGATTTTAGATATACCAAGTCTTTTTGAACGGACTATAGAAATAGAAAAAATGAGTATTGAATGATAACAAGGATGAGGATCGTATGAAAAAAATAAATGTATCAACAAAATTGTTTGGAAGTTTTCTCTTAAGCTTCCTCTTTGTTTTGTGGGTCTTGGCAATTGCGGTTTTTGGATTTAACAACGACCCAAAAGCGGCAGAAACTAAAATACCAGCAGAAATTTTTTCCCTAATAAGCAAAATCACTTCAGCAGAGAAAAAATTTCAGACAGAAATTCTCGACTCCAGCAGAACAACAATTACGGATAAGGCAGATCTCACAAAAGCGAAGTATGACCTTCAGCAACTGATCTCAGATTGGGAGTCCGTAGAAAAGAAGGATCCGAAGAACAAAGATTTAGTGGAAATTAAATCAGCACTGACTGAAGTTTCATCCGTTTTTTCAATTTATCAAGAAGAATGGGATGATTTGGTCAAACGCGAATCCAACTTCACTCGCCTTCAGAAAAATTTGATCCTTTATAGCTCCACTGTTTCAGCTTGGAAATCAAACTTAATAAAAGATCAAAACGATTCAAGTGTCGAACCTTCATTCTCTTTCCTTAACCCCTTAGTTCTCGGGTCTCTACTATTTCTTGTAGCTT
>JALOTI010000241.1 GCA_025457985.1 Leptospira sp. | reverse complement strand
ACGTTTTTCAAATGAAACTATCCTACCTTTGTTTATTCCTCATTCTTATCACTCAAATCTTCTGCTCCTCGTTGCAATCGAATGTAGAAGAATCCAGTCGTTTGAGCAGTGATGTTTCTGAGGTACAGGCAAAACAATCCTCTCCTAAACCATACATGCCAGGTTCTCCGCCAGCCATTGGGGGTGTGGAGGTTTCGACTGAAAGGCAAATCAAGAGAATGATGGTCTACAATGTGACTGTGAACCTGCAATCTAAGGATATTGAGCCCAAGGTAACAGAGATCATCCAACTAGCAGAAAGTTTTGGCGGCTATTCGCTGCAATACTCTTCCAATGGTACCTTACAACTCAAAATACCTGCCGATAAATTAAAAACCTTCTTACAAAATCTTAAAAAAAATTCTCTTAACTATACAGAAGAAGTTTCGGCAAAGGATGTTACGGAAGAATATTTAGATACAGAAATCCGTCTAGATAACGCAAGTAAGATGAGAGCCCGACTACTTGAAATTCTTAAAACAGCAAAGACTGTAGAAGAGACATTGAAAGTGGAGTCCGAGCTGAACAAAGTATCAGAAAACATAGAAAGATTAGAGGGAAGAATCAAATATCTTTCCAGTGTAGTAGCTTTTTCCAGTGTCACTGTTCACGTGCGGAAAAAATGGGAACCAGTTATTCAAAAGGAATATCAACCGGGTCCATTAGGACTTCCCTTTTATTATGGTTATCGGGGTCTTGTAAAACTAAAAGACGGTCTTGTATGGTTGTTCGTTCAGGAAATACCGAATAATCCGAAAGAAGATTAATCCACTCTCATATATGTCTATCAATGGCAGATTTCATTTGTGCCTTCATTCGATCGATTACCTTTCGGTCTTTCGTTAAGGCATAGAGTCGGAGTCCTCCCAAATAGCTCATATAAAGTTCGTAACTTAAGGACTTAACATCTTCCGATTTTAAATCATATTGAAACTTAAGAATACATGTTTCAATAGTCTCAAGTACTTGTTGGATAGCTAAATTTCTCCAACGATCAAATTGATTGAGGTGAGAGATCTCACCTGAAAAAAGCGCAATGGGACAGTCTTTCCGAGATGTGTTACGTTGGTCTCTTACAATAAAATTAACCCATTTTTCGATAAAATCTGAAAAATCGGAAGACTTATTTAAAACTTTTAACATAACGACTCTTTGTTGGTTTGACAAAAAAAGAACTCTCTAGAATTTTGTCTTTCGCTTTCATCTCAGTTTTTAACCACTACTGACTCAGAGAATACCAATCCAATACTGAATGATCAAGTAGAATTCTCTTCGGGAATCGATCTCCCACAAAACAAGAAGACTCTTTACTGTTGAAATTCTTAAACTCCAGTAAAGGGAGGATATACTGGATTTTTATCTAGTTTTTTGATTGGAAATAGATAAGACTACATTTGCATTCAGATCTAAAATCTCTGCAAGATACCGAACTCCTTCGTCAGACTCGGTCAGTGTAACACGACCAAAATTTTCAAAATCGAAAGATTTTCCGATCTTAAATTCTGAGCTATATTCCAAAGGTAGGTGCTTCAACGGAAGATTCAAAGAACTGGATGTAATTTCGGTCAAAGTTTTTTTGCCTAACTGCAATTGGTAGATCTCCGCAATATGGCGATCTCCAGATAGAATCAAAACTTCCCTAGCATTCGAATTTTCTAGCAGTTCAAAAAGTCGTTCTCTCTCCTTTGGAAAATTTTGCCATTTTTCAAATGGATGGCCAGTTGCTAAAACCTGAATACTAGAGACTAACAGCAGCAAATCGAATTTCTTTTCCAAAACACCCTTAAGCCAAACCCATTGTTCCTCACCGAGTATTGTAGCCTGAGGATCATCATTCTCGCGGTAGTATTTGCGACCTAAGAAATAGGAAGCTAAGGTTCGTTTCAGCGGACTACGGAAAAAACGTGTATCTAAAAATACAAAGCCGATCGACTTTCCTTTCCAGACAATTCCTTCCGAAAAATAAATTCCCTCTTTATTTTGATTCCCTAATGAAATATTTTTTGGATGGTGTTTGGCAAGATACTCTAAAAAAAGTTCTCTTGATTTTGCCTTATCCGAATATTCTCCACCACTATCGTTTACACCATAGTCATGGTCATCCCACGTAGAACGGATATTAGTTATCTCAGAGAGGACCTTCCAGAAAGGATTTTCATCTAATTTTATATAAGCAAATCGCTTTTCTTCCGCTTTTTCTGTATCAAAATATATATTATCACCCAATAGGAAAAAATAATCAGCAGTTTCTTTCGTTATAGTTTCCAAAATGGGAGATGGACGGTCTTGGTGTAGACAAGAACCAAATAGAATTTTGAGGGAGTTTGATTTAGGATTCGGCTCAGAGTGTACATTTTGAAACGCAAAAACTAACAGCAAAACTACACTCAGAAGTGGATACCGCCGTTGCAAAAATCGTTCTCTACTAAGGTCATGAGTAAAGAATGGTTGTGCCGAAAGAAAATTCGATTTCATCGATAATCCCTTACGACAGGTGGAAAGAATTTGAAATCAAGGGGTTCTTTCCAAAGTTTAGGACTCGATGGAGAACCCGACCAAGAAAAACAGGATACAAATTGGAATTTTTCATCATTACGTTTTGCTTCTCCGTCCACCGTTTTGTATTCATCACGAAAATGTGCCCCACAAGATTCCTCGCGAAGTAAAGCATCTAGGCACATAAGCTCACCTAATTCGAGATAGTCCTTCAGTCGGAAAGTTTTTTCAAGTTCATTATTTTTTGTCTTTGGATTGTTTGGTATCATAAAATCACCGCCTTCAAATTCTTTTCTCAAGTTTTGGATTTGCTCTATGGCGATCTTTAGTCCTTTCTCTGACCGAATGAGTCCACAAAAATCCGTTAGAATCTTTCCTAGGGATTTATGATAATCATCAATCGAACGGGATCCTTTTGCATTTGTAAAAAACTGGATTTCTTCTCTGAGTCCGGATTCGGATTCTTTAAACTTTTGATCGCTTAACGGCAATAGTTCGGTATCAACCTTTGAAGCCAGAAAATTAGGAATCGTATTTGGAAGAATAAAATATCCATCAACGGCTGCCTGAAGTAACGAATTTGCTCCTAGTCGGTTGGCACCATGGTCGGCAAAATTTGCCTCTCCTATTGCATATAAACCTTGGATATTGGTCATGAGTTCATAATCAACCCACAGACCGCCCATCGAAAAATGTGCAGAAGGAGCAATTAACATAGGTTCTGTGAGTGGATCCACATTCGTGATCTTCTGATACATATCAAAAAGATTTCCATACCTTTCCTTTAAAATTTGCTCACCTAACTTAGTCTTTGCATCTTTAAAATCCAAATAAACTGCATTCTTAAGTGGTCCCACACCAAAACCTAAATCAATTAATTCTTTTGCCGCACGAGATGAAATATCACGGGGTGCTAAATTTCCGTAGGTTGGATACTTTCTTTCTAAATAGTAATCTCTTTCTTCATCAGGAATTTCATTAGGATTACGAGTTTCGTCTTTTTTCTTGGGAACCCATATCCTTCCATCGTTACGAAGTGACTCAGACATCAATGTCAGTTTTGATTGGTATGCATTCAATTGCGGCAAGGAGGTAGGATGGATTTGTGTCCAACTTGGATTAGCCATAAGAGCTCCCCGTTTGTGCGCCCTCCAGATAGCTGTTGCATTGGACCCCAAAGCAAGAGTAGAATGGTAATAGATTTTTCCAAAACCACCTGTAGCGAGGACTATCGCATGGGCCGAGTGTCTTTCTAAATCTCCCGTAAATAAATCTCTCGAAATCAATCCTCTAATGCAATTGTCCTCAGTGATAAAATCTAAGACTTCTTTGTTGGGATTGTAAGTAAGATTTCCGCTTCGGACTTGGCGCATTAAAGATTGGTAGGCTCCTAGAAGCAATTGTTGCCCAGTTTGCCCTTTTGAGTAAAAGGTTCTACTGACTAAAACGCCACCAAAGGACCTGTTGTCCAAGTAACCACCATATTCTCGTCCGAACGGAACGCCTTGTGCAACTGCCAGATCGATTAGTGGAAGAGAACATTCGGCCAGTCGATAAACATTTGCCTCCCGTGAACGAAAATCCCCTCCGCGAAGAGTATCCCTAAACATACGAAGGATGCTATCTCCGTCATTTTTATAGTTTTTTGCTGCGTTTATACCACCTTGTGCAGCGATGGAATGGGCTCTCCGAGCCGAATCATGGAAACAAAAACTGGTAACCTGATAACCTAACTCTGATAAACTGGCGGCACAGGAACTTCCAGCGAGTCCTGTTCCCACAACTATTACTTTGAACTTTTTGCGATTAGCTGGGGAGATGAGTTTTCTATTCTTCTTATAATTTGTCCATTTTAGCTCCAAAGGTCCTTCGGGTATCTTATCTGAAAATGGAAAATCGTAATCCATCATAGAATTGTATATAATTTAACTGGATCTTTTTTTCCTCGGATGGAAACCTCACCTACCATTTGTTTTGGATAGGTATCATCTATTTTATTTGCAAAAATTTCGGAAAATAAAATATCTCGACCAAGTTCCTTACACTGCGACTCAATTCGACTTGCTAAATTTACGGAATCACCAATAACAGTATATTCTAATCTAGACTCGGATCCAATATTACCGGAAACGACAGATCCAAAATGGATTCCAATTCCTATTTCAGTGTTTGGAAAGCCTAATTTAGAACGTTCCTCATTGAATTTTTTCAATGCATTTCGCATAGAGAGAGCACATTTTATGGCACGATTGCAATCATCTGGATTTGGTTTTGGAGTACCAAATGTCACCATAATTCCATCACCTAAAAATTTATCGATAGTCCCACCAAATTCATAAATGATTTCAACCATTCGAGAGTGGTATTCGCGTAGGAACGCAACAACATCCTCGGGTGAATTTGATTCGCTAAAAGATGTAAAGGATCGTATATCTGAAAACAAAATCACTACTTCTGATTTTTTAGCAAGATAAACAGACTCCAGTTCCTGAATTTGATTTAGAATTCCGGGTGAAAAGTATCGACCCAATTGAGAATTTTGAACCTCAAAATGAACAGCATCACGAATAGATCTTCGATACGAATAACACAAAAATGCGAGCATACCTGCTAAACCCACAACTGTCACTAAACTCAAAATGTAATATCCTGGCAGTATTGCGGGTGTAAAGAAATTATCTAAAAAACTGTCGGTAACAATCGTTCGGGGATCATTGAATACTAAAAAGAAAAAGAACATCCATATAGAACTGAATGCACCTGCAATTATCATTGGATAAACAGGACGCAGAGCCAAGGAATTCACTGCAAGCATAGTCATCGTAATACCTGGTAAACCAGTTTTTAGTAAATACGCGGCAGGAACGTTTTCATAAAATCCAACAGAGAGATACCAATTGTATGGGAAAAACCCAAGCAAAAAAATATCCGCAGTTAGACCAGTATAACCTACAAACCGTAGGTTTTCGCCGTTTCGAATTAAATAAAAGAAACTAAGGCTCATCAAAAGAAAAAAAGAAGAAACCGCAGATACACGAACTACCTCACCAATCGAATGGTGGGAAAAAAAATGACCCGTTGT
>JALOTI010000240.1 GCA_025457985.1 Leptospira sp. | reverse complement strand
ACTGCTAGCCAGCGAGAGCTTTGTCGAGTACTGGACGTTTCGCTTTTCAAAGCTTCTTCGAATGCACTCCTTGCCCAACGAACCAGAAGCGATGGAGGCCTACGCTGGTTGGCTCCGCAATCAGTTGAGAAGCGGTGCAGGGTGGGACAAGATGGCGTCGCAATTGATCCAAGCTAGTGGCGACTCGCACAGCAACGGAGCTGCCAATTTTGGTCGCATGGTCGCTGACGCGCGAAGCCAAGCTGAGCTTGTTGGTGAGTGTTTTGCGGGCATACAACTCGGCTGCGCCAACTGCCACAATCATCCACTCGATCGGTGGACTCAGCAAGACTATCACGGCTTGGCTGCAGTGTTCGCAAAGGTGGATCGAACCCGAATCGTTCGATGGAATTCGCGAGGCGCGGTAACCAATCCAAAAACTGGAGAAAGGATTAAGGGTCGGATTTCAAAAATCAATGAAAAAAAGCCTCATTTAGTTTTGGCTCTGCACTTAAATCCAGCAAGCAAAGGTCAGGTGGGCGGAATGGCAGCTGTCCTAACGCCTGGATATAAAACCTTCTCAACTCTCAAACAAATCTCAGAGAAAAAAAAGAAACAAACGGCTTTTACAAAAGGACCTTGGTCGGAATGGCTGGTTTTTCAATCAGGGTGGAGTAAATTGGAAAATGCCATGGCGGATGCCTGGATTTATTTTCATGGGTATTGGTCCACGAAGGATGGGTCTAAGTCGGATCTTTCAAAATTTGAAGGATACAGGCAAAATATGGTTACGTGGCGTTATGCCGATGACCGGAATTGGGAAAATAAAGTGGGTATCGTAGGTCCGTATGCTAAACAGCATGAACAATTTAAAGCAGAGGGGAAATTTTGGGAACGGGAAAAGAGCAAAAAAGAAGAATATCGAAGAGAGGGTGGATTAGAAGGATTTGGGGGTGATAACCACTATGTTTCTCGAGAACTTATGCGGTTTGTTCAATATGGTCTTCCTCTCCAGCTAAAACAAAATGAGAAAGAATATCCTGAAATTGGACCGATTCAAAAACCATATATTTCCACATATAGTCTTCCTACGTATACCAACGCACTCTGCGCTTTTATAGAAATTGGTTATGTAAACCGAAGCCGTGATATGAAGTATCTCACGGAACATAAAAAAGAAACTGCAATCGCCTTGGCAGTTGGAATCTATTCTTTGTTTGTTGGATTAGAAGTTCCTAAAAATCCCCAATTGAGTAATCGACCCAAAGGGAAGCCAGTGAAATGGGAAAGGTATCAGAATTATTTTGAAGAAGTGGTGGAATGATTTTGTCGAGAAAGGGGTAGTGGTGACGCAAAGGAGTAGTTGGGACGCAAAGGAGTAGTTGGGACGCAAAGGAGTAGTGGTGACGAGAAAGGGGTAGTGGTGACGAGAAAGGGGTAGTGGTGACGAGAAAGGGGTAGTGGTGACGCAAAGGGGTAGTTATGGAAAAAAGTTTTAAGAAGAAGGTTACTGATCATCCGTTGTTTTCTAGGTTGATTGAGAGTTACCAACAATCATTGGTTCGTCGGTATTCTGATGAGGCTCTACGCGCATATCCAAAATTTCAATCTATCAAACGCGAAAAGATAGACTCCCTAATTCAATTTTTTTTAGACCACTTATATCCCAAATATGAGGAAAGATTGGTATTAGACAACGCATTTGATTCGTTAGCTGGCTTTGTAAACAATCCATCTAAGATTTGGGGTATCCTTGGCAATCTGGCCATGTCTATCTTTCGGTTTGGAAAACACTTTCCTATGGCATTAAAAGCAGGGCTATCAGCACTCCATTCCTATATTACTGCGCACCAGTTTGAAGATAGTTTGGTTTCTGAATTATCGGGGAGTCAGAATCCAGATGAGATATTGAATACACCAGAAGGAATGGAACGACTGATTGCAAAAATCCCGAAGGAAAAAGCGGATGCATTTAGAAAAGACATAGGGGCTTTATTTAAGATTTTTTCGGATGAGGCACTTGTAAAGAAGATCATTCTTATTATGGAGGATATCCTTGTGAAAATGGAAGGTAAAACATCCGTATACACAGAAGCAGATAAAAAAGGAATTGGTCTCGGAATTCAAATTCTGAAAGAAGGAAGGCAGATATTTGATCGTTTGAGTAAGGGGGAAATTGACCTCATCTTACAAGCCATAGACGAGATCGAAAGGGATTTTTATCTAAGGGCTTGTGAGAGGTATTCTAACTAAAAACTGTTGGTACCGATGGCCGGAATCGAACCGGCATGATGTTACCATCGGTGGATTTTGAATCCACTGCGTCTACCAATTCCACCACATCGGCATTGGTCAGTCTTCAGCTTCGATATATTTACCTTTTCCGCGGGCCACTATTTTGCCGATCTCATTTTCGATCTCAGCACGGTTTTCGATGATTTTTTTATTCTTTTTCACAAACCATCCTCGCAAATGCAATGGTTCATTTACTTTTGCAGGTTGTAAAAATCGAATTGTGAGCTCACCAGTGGTTGTCTCGAAATTCATCGCTTCGTTGATCTTTACCATAATCTCATCCAAGATGGTTGAGATGATACCTGGGTGGATTTGGTCTGGCAATCCTTGGTATTTTTCGGGGCAGGTATAATCACCAAAAGCAGTTTTCGTGTCTTCGTCGAACGTGATTTTGAGCTGCAAACCGTCTGCATTGTCTGGACTGGAGGCAAAGCTGAGATTTTTTTTCGCAACGGATTTCATGCCACCATGGAATGCAAGAATTTCTATGCTGTCAAGCAGAAAAAGAACTTGTGGTCATTTTGGCTTTTTTCCCTCATTTTTGAAGGAAAAGGCATAATCTTTCTTTTCGTCTAAAGAATGACATAAGTAAAGATCGAAAATAAGAACAAGGCCTTCTATGCTCACTACACTAATGATGTTACTCGGACTCTCTGGCGAAGGCAAAGAGATGGATAGGGTTGGACGCCGAGGCGAGCCAGAAGAAACCTTGAGCCCGAGGCAAAGACGACGAAAGCGAGCTAAAGATAGCGTCGATGAAACATCTTCAAGTGTTGGAAGTAGCAATACACCAGAACCAGCATGGGGTGGTAGAGGAAAGGAACTTCCATTCCAAACAGATTCAAAAAAGCCAGTTAAAAACCCAAATCCCCTGACCGATGATTTAGACTTACCAGAGTTAGATGATGGAGAAACAGTCGACCAAACTCCGAGACAAAAGCGTCGAAATCGGAAAGATAAAAAAACTCCAAGTAGTTTAGAAGATATTCCTTTAGGAGATTTTGGGGGAGAGACGGACTCTCCGCCCACCAAAGAAAGACCCAAACGAGATAGACCTGATATGTCGTATGGTGTTGATGATATCATTACTAAGAATTCAAAATACTCATTTCATAGAAGACCACTTCTAAATGCGGAAGCACTTGTCCAAGGGGATCAGGTTGAAGAAGCAATTGAAATTTTTGAACGAACTGGCAATCGAATTCCAGACCAAGAGATTAAGGATAAAATCCAAAAAAATATTCAGGATCTAGAGGAATACTTAGAGGATAACAGACCTAATTCGGAAGATACTCCCTCATCGAAGGATAAGGAATCGAAAGAAAAAGGAAAACCTCAGCCAGAAAAAACGAAACTAAAGCCAGATAGAAAGTTACGTGATCCTGGCCTTCCTCCGAATGCAAATAATTTAGGTGGAAATCGTGATCTTTCTGATCTTGTCTCGGCCTTAAAGGAAGTGTCTGAACTTTTTGCAGAATCCATAGCTAAGGCCATCCAATACGCGGGAAAAGTACCGCCTCAAGATAATTTCCGTAGTGATTTGCCTCCACCTTCTTATGAGCCCAAAGCTCCACTTCCACCTCAAAATCTAACTGGCGATACGGGTGCCCCTGTTTCAGGACAGATTGTCCATCCTATCGTCTATCAATTTTTGCAGTCTAGTGCAGAATCCCAAACGATAGATCCAAGGGCTCTTGAAAATACAGAACAGCTCCTAAAGTCATTAAACAAAGGTTTGACGGATAATTCACTTGCAGGGTTTCCTAATTTCCCAATGGCTCCGCCTGGTTCAGGGATGGTTGGACCATTTTATGCACCCGAAAAAGAATCAAAAGGGGAACAGCCAAACAAACCTTTAGATTTAGAATCTTTAAAAGATGAGATTCAAAAACGGGATGTTTCGGAACTTGATTTACCAGAAGACACTTTTTTTTCCAACGATTGGAAACAATTCAAAGACCTTCCTCTTGTAGACCGCAGGTCTGGAGAGGAAAGGCGAAAAAATCCAGACAGAAGGTCAAACCTTGCTGGAAGGAAAGATAGAAGGTCTGGCGAAGACAGAATAAAGGTAGATCGTTTTAAAGAAAGAGAAGAGTTCCTTAAAAACAAAGCCTTACAGAAATTAGAAAAAAAAGCGAAGGCACTT
>JALOTI010000239.1 GCA_025457985.1 Leptospira sp. | reverse complement strand
CGAACTGCTAAGGAAGATGGGATTCTATTTATGCCTTCCCCTCCCTACCGAGTCATTGAGACATCCGATTTTACAACGGAGACATTGGTGGAATCCATCTTCCTTGCTGAGGAAATGCTGGAACGAAGGTTAGATGAATTTCCAAGACCTTTTTTATGTGAAAAAAAAGTGGATATACGTGATCGGACTGATTTGGATTTTTTAAAAGGTTCATCGGCCGAAAGAAAGAATTTAATGTTACTTCCTCACACGCGACACCATAGTGTTTGGTTTTGGAATGTAGATTGGAATCTAATGGATGCGGAAGTCTTCGATTTGATTGATTTAAGAATTCAAAAAGAACCTTATTGTACAATTGATTTTGTGTTTCCTTTACTCCTTACTCCGAACAAAAATACAATTTCCAAAATTCTAAATCTATTGAATTCAAAAGCGCCATCGTATCTAAATCAAGTTTTAAGACATAGGGATGAAAACTTACAGAGAAGACTTGTGTTTTTAATAAACAAAGAAACTTCAGAACACCTTCAGTTTCTTGAGGAACATTTTGATGATCCGCGATTTTTTATCTACCGCCAAATCCATACATTGGAACTCAAAAAGATGAAAAAAGATGGATTCTACTTGGTGGAGGGGAACCTAACTGAGAAGGATTTTTTAACTCTATCCAAACAAATGGATTCTGAGTCCGTTTCTTTCACAAACCGAACTTGGGAAGAGAGATGGTGTGTGGAAGTGTTGGGTTACGGAGAAATCTAACTTGTTTTCCCAAGCTGTTTTCTAAAAAACTCAACATTTTCCAAGAACCGTTTTTTCTCACCAGCTCTGGAAGAATGACCAGCAATCGCAAGTCCAACTGTTAGATGGCCTTCATGGTCTTTTTGAATCGACTTAACCGTTCCAAAGGCTGTAAGGGGAGATTGCATCTTAAAGAAGATATCAAAATTGAACCCATTTAGTTTTGGAATACTTTGGATGAGGTCAGGATGGTCTATTTTTACTTTCAGTCCACCTTCTGAAATATCAAGAACAGGAAATTTTCCCTCTGACTTGATCATATTGGAATGTCGGATCCGATCTACCATTTCGAAGGAAAGAGTTTTGATTTCTATTGCCTTCATCAAATCAAAATGTTCTGACTTACTTTGCATTTGGATATAGCCAATTGGAATCGACTCATCTTCGTCTGTAAGATACAAAATAGGAAGAATCAATTCAGAAATGATTTTTTGATTTCTGTAGTTATTGATTTCTTTTGGAATCTCCATATCAATATCCTCAGAAAATACCAAAAAATCGTCATTAGGTGCTTCTTCGTAACATTCTTGTTTTCTGGTATCGGTAAGAATTAAGCCCTTTTTTGATTGTTTGACTCTTCTTATCTTTTCGTTATCATCCGAAGTGAAGGTTGCAATCTTAATAAAATCACAACTGTTCTTTAATTTGGTTTCATAGTCCTGGAAATTTACCTTTACCGCTGTTGGAACATGAAACATATCCGTTTCGATTCTTGCTTTACTTGAAATGATATTTGTAATCCAAACAGTTCCTGGTGGAACAACGATACGTGAGCTATCCCGATCTTTTTTGGCGATTGCAATTTTGTCTAAATCGAGGATATATAGGTTTTCCCCTTTTTCCTGCTCTACCGTACACTCCAGATGCAGGTAGCGGCCCAAGATTTTATACAACACAATTTTTTGACCCGGAGATAGGGTGATGTGAGCGCGCACACTGATCATGATTTTTGTGCCGTCAGGGGAAACTTTTTTGAGAATACAACTCTCTCCTGAGTTTACGTTATCCTTGAGGTTCAGCTCCTGGTTGAGGAGAAACTTGGTGAGGACATGTAGCTTTTTCTCTTTATCAGAAAAAACATCAAGTGAGCGTTTTGTTCTTTCTATTGTATCCATAAAAGGTAGTGCTACTTGCTAGTATCGGCAGGATTTCTTCCGAAATTCTCTTGCGCGTAGAGTTTTCTTGCTTAAAGTAGAAAAAGGAAGGATAATTATGTCAAATCAACCCCAATTAGGGAGTGAGCTCCTGGACGGAGTCAGCGGATCCGAGCTTTTTTCGGTGAATATGGGACTAACCTACCGGGATTTTTTGGTCCTACCCGGTTATATCGATTTTAATCCGAGTGACGTTGAACTCGAAACCAAACTTTCAAAAAACATCATTCTCAAACGGCCACTCATGAGTTCACCTATGGACACGGTGACTGAGTCAGATATGGCTATAGCACAGGCATTGATGGGTGGAATTGGAATCATTCATTATAACAATTCCATTCAGGAACAGGTGGAGTTGGTTCAAAAAGTAAAACGTTACGAAAATGGATTTATCAAAGACCCAATCCTTCTCTCCCCCGAACATACATTAGAAGATTTGGATGCTGTAAAAGAAAAGTATGGATTCAGTGGGATTCCGATTACAGAGGATGGAACTGCAAAAACCCAGCTGGTTGGTATTGTAACGAACCGAGATGTTGACTTTGAAAGAGATCGTTCCATTAAATTGGGTAAGGTGATGACAACGGACCTCATCACAGCTCAAGTTGGAATCAGCCTTAAAGAGGCCAATGATATCCTTAAAACCAGTAAAAAAGGAAAATTACCCATTGTCGATAAACAAGGCAAACTAACTGCACTCATATGTCGTAGCGATTTGAAAAAAACGAAAGAGTTCCCTCAATCTTCCAAAGATGAACAAAAGCGTTTGCGGGTTGGTGCGGCTCTCTCCACCTTACCAGAGTCACGCGAGAGGATCGAGCTTTTATCTCAAGTGGGAGTGGATGTCATTGTGATTGACTCGGCCCAAGGAAACTCGAGCTACCAAATCGAGATGATACAATTTATAAAAGCAAACTACAGACATATTGATGTGATTGCCGGAAACGTAGTTACACAAGGGCAAGCGGCGAACCTAATTGCCGCTGGAGCAGATGGCCTTCGGATTGGAATGGGACCGGGTTCCATTTGTATCACGCAAGACACCATGGCAGTGGGAAGAGCACAGGCAACTGCCGTTTTTAAAACTGCGGAATATGCGCACAGACATGGGGTTCCCGTCATTGCGGATGGTGGAATCTCCAATATTGGGGATATAGCCAATGCTTTGGCCATTGGAGCCTCGACTTGTATGATGGGTTCTATGTTTGCAGGAACAAAAGAAGCACCGGGGGAGTATTTTTATGAGAATGGAATTCGTCTAAAAAAATACCGCGGTATGGCAAGTATGGAAGCAATGACAAAAGGTGGAGACAAACGTTACTTTTCTGAATCGCAAAAGATCAAAGTAGCACAAGGTGTCTCAGGTTACGTCGTAGACAAGGGTTCTGTATTGAATCTGATTCCCTATTTAGTCCAAGGCCTCAAACAAAGTTTTCAAGATATGGGATATAGAAACATTCCGGATCTCCACAAAGCTTTGCGAGAAGGCAAACTTCGGTTTGAAAGAAGGACAGAATCGGCACAAGCACAAGGTTCTGTTCATGGACTTTATTCCTACACTAAACCTTCTATGCGAGTTGAATAAATTATCTTTATGCGAAAATACATTTGGGTCCTTCTCTTTTTCCCGACACTGTTGTGGTCGCAAGCTCCACAAACAACTGTTACAGCTCAAGAGCTTCTTGCTCGTTTGGATCGAGAGTTGGATTATGGAAAGGGACTCCTCAAAGGCAACTACACCCTCATTCGTAGGAACGGAACTTCAGAAACTTGGAAAATGAACCGTTTCCACAATGGGGAGGATGCCCTTCTATTGTTTGATAGAAAGGGTCGCGGACTGGAAACAAAACTGCTGACCAAAGATGAAGGTGAGAACGTTTATTTTTTTAATGTTCTCAGTGCTAAACTCTTTCGAAAAACAGATGATGAAAAATATGAAAGTCTGATGGGAACTGGTTTCTTTTATGTGGATTTATCTGGTTATTCATATCAGGCAAATTACAACCCACTGGTAAATTCAGATCTGGAGATTTCTGGCGAAACCTACTATAGAGTTTCCTTGAAGCCGATCCTTCCTTATTTTTATAAAAAATTGGTCTTACTTATCAATAAAAAAGACCTCAAACCATATCGTGTAGACTTTCACGATCGCGACGGGATTCTTTTTAAAACCTTAAACTTAAAATACGGTCCAATCAAAGTAAAAGACATATCTGGGAAAGTTGAAGAAGAAGAGAAGGCATCCCGTCTGGAAATGTTAGATTTGAACACTGGTAGTATTACTGTTTGGGAAATCCAAGAGGTCGATAAAACTGTAAATCCAGACGCATCCCTTTTTGCAGTAGATAACTTGAGTCGATGACAGACCTCATTCTCTTTCGGGAGGATTTTGTTCCAACTAGACCTACAATTCTCTCCAAAGATGAGTTTTTACACCTAAGTGCTTTAAGGCGAAAGGACCTGCCAAGTTTAATTGAGATC
>JALOTI010000238.1 GCA_025457985.1 Leptospira sp. | reverse complement strand
ACGGACCCGAATCAATTTAATCAAAATTCTGTATTCAAAAGTTCTAATCTAACATACAGTTTTGATTTTTTTTACGTTTTAAAGAATCTGGACTTATTTGGAAAAGATCATTTTTCCTTCTTTTTGGGCAGAACTCTTTTTGCTGTCGGAACTTATAAACCCTATCTAGATCAAATGTGGAGAAATTTCCGAAATCCAAATCTGGAAAATTTTCGGGGGATGTATGATTCTACTTATAATCATATTCTAACAAACAATGGTCATGGTCTATCACCTATTGATGATTATGTGGAAAAGGATGCAAATTCTTTGCAATTGACTAGTCACAGAACTTTGGATTGGCTTTTTGCGTCTTATGTTCCGAGCAAAATGCAATATGGTTTTTATGAAAAAATTCTTACTCGAGTTCAAAAAGAGAAGATAAACACGATTGTGATTTGGCCGACATCATCTCCAAATTTTGAGGCTCTTATGGAAAAGGAACCTCTCGTTTCAGAGTGGGAGGCTTCTATTGATTCTCTTTCGGCAAAATATGGACAGACCTTGTTTAAATTGAAAAAAGACCCCTCCTATTCCTGCAATGCATTTGCGGATGGCGGCCATGTTGCCAAAGAATGTTATCGTACTCTTATGCGGTCTATTTTATTGGAATACTTTCGACGGTTTGACCCGGCACGTTTGTAAATTCAAAGCCGCAAATCCCTTGTGGGTGTGAGTGAAGGGGTAGAGGAATTTCGGAACGAAGTCGTTTCGTTAAGTCCGCTTTTAGTTTGTTAGACTGCGTTTCTTCTTCTAGGATTGTCTCGATTGGTATTTCCCATTCCGATGTTTGTTCGATATTCCGTACGCTGGAAACAGGTAAGGATGAAATAAACTCTGGACTTGCTCCCCAATAGAGAACTCCTTTGTTGCTTGATCCGGGAAGGAAAATCCTAGCTCTGTTCGACGATCTACTTGTTGCCGTCGAGGGCTCAACTGTAGTGGGAATACCTGGTGTGTTTACAGAATAAAAGTTTCCTCCGGAAGTGGTTAGAATTGTTTTGTTAGCGGTAGGAAGAATTTCTGTTGCAGGAATCGAAGAAAGAGCACTAGAAAAGGGATAGGCGGCACTGATTTGGGGCATATCAGTGAAAGGAAGAATTGTAGTACCGCCGCTTTCAGGAATCCTTTCGACCGTGGCTGTTGCAAAATCAATTCCATACGTCCTTCCCATCAGTAGAGAGAAGGTGCGAAAAAAAACCTCATTATTGGAAGAGCCTAAGAAAGTTGCATTGTACCCTGGGCTCTCTCGAAAGAGAGTCATTAGACCATTCAGTCGCACAGCTCTCGTGTTTGCAGAATTTCCCACAACAGTTTGTCTAAAAAAATTGGTTCGTGCGGATTCATTGGAGCCCGAAATATCATAAAGAAATCTCATATAGACATAGGCATAGGCATATTTCTTAATAATTTCATTGGAGGAAGAGTTCCGACTCCAATCTATCATGGAAATCCCATTGATACCATCCGCACATCGATCATCACGACCAAGGTAACAATTGATTCGACCGGTTTGTGGTCCGTAACCTGCTATATCACTTGCCACTTCACTTGTTCCTTCGTTGATCCAAATATCGTCTGTCTGTCCAAAACGATTCATATTTGGGAATCGGATCAAATGTTGGAATTCGTGCGCAGCAGTCGCATCAAATCCGGTAGGGTCACGGTTTAGGCTACGAATGAGTTCCCTTCCATCCATATACAAAATTTCTGCAAAATTGGATCGAACCCTGGAGCCGAACTGGTCAGGGAAATAGTTTACCGGATCGTAAAACCCTGCCACATACGCACTATTAGGTGTTGCCCCATCTCTTACATCCATAACCAAAACTTTGATCTTTCCGTCGCCATCCACATCACTAGGCGGACCAAACGCTTCCACCAATTTAGGGTAGGTAATCGTATCAAAATCGTTTGTAAATCGAACCAAATCAAAACTACCGACACTCAAACCTGATTCCAAATAGACTTGGACATTTTTCCCAGAAGAAATCGGGATAAAACTGATGCATTCACTCGATTGGGTTGTTAGATTTCTTGCCCAAAAAGAGTTAGCAGTTTGGCAAGAGGCACCAAGAAGGATCAGACTCGTAGCAAGTGGCCTAAGTCCGTTCTTTTTTTGGGGAGAGAAAAGATAGGGATTGCAAACATTTGTGAATGATAAAATCAATAAAGAGATAGAAAGGTTCGCAAGGGATTGGACTCGTTTAAATATTTTTTGATTTTGGGAATCCATCTATTTCTTTTGACGGGGGAAATCCTTGGAAAAAATCCTCACGGAGTCTATTTCTCAGAGCCTTATGCCACTGAAAACGGATTTCTTCTGATAGCAATTGAAATCTACGAAGAAAAAAGCAAACTGGAATTCCGTGCCCAAGAGCTTCGGTTCCATAAGGAGAGAGGTTACGAAGAGGTAATCCTTTCTGGATCGGTGCATCGGATCCCCGATGCAGAGGTTCTTACACCTAAAGACTGTCAAATCCGTGGGACGAAGGTTTGGGGTCAGAAGATGGGGCTCGTCCGCAGGTTTGACTGTGAACATTTGAGATTTTATTTAGGGACCTTGCCCGACAGAATTCTGTCAGAAAGTTTATTGGGTACGAAAACTCGGATTCGAATGCCCACCTTCCTCCCTGGTCTCGAAGGTCGACCCGTCGCCATCCAATGGGACCCGAGAAACTTTCCTGAAGGGATTTGGGGGTTGCATTTGAACGGTCTGGGTGGGAAGAATCCAGCCAAGGTCTATGTAATTTCCAGTGAGAGTTGGGTTCCTTTTACGGAAAAGGCTTCAAGTTCTCGGATTCTATTTTGGGAAAGGACCTTTTCTAATTGACCCCATTTGTATGTTGAGAGACCTTCCTCATACATTGAAAAAGATTAGAGTTGGGGTCATTGCCGCTGCTGGAAAAGGTACCAGGGCATACCCTAGGACCAGCTTCATACCCAAACCTTTGTTTGTGATCGAGGGAAAATCCATCCTCCATCGGAATGTGGATCTTCTCGTAAAGACTTTTGGTGTCGAAAAAATCTATGTATTAGTCGGACATCTAAAAGACCAGATCATAGAAGAAATTGTCTATATTCGGAATTACTTTCCAAAGGTAGTTATTGAACCTAACGAATGGACACAGGCTGGTTTGGCTTCGGATGTTGCTAGTTTAGAAAAACTTATCCACGAACCATTTATGACTATTTTGGGAGATGAGTTCTATTATAAGACAGATCACGAAGAGTTTTTAAAGGTTTTAAAAAAGCATCCGAACATGGCGGCATCCATTGGGATCGTCAAAACTTCTCTTCTCTCCCGCATCCGAAAAAACTACTCCGTAACTTTAGAAAAAGATAAAATTCTAAATTTAGTAGAAAAGCCTGAAAACCCTCCCAATGAATTATTAGGTTTAGGTTCGTACTATTTTAGTCCTTTGTATTTTGATTACTTCAAAAAAACTCCTCCTTCTCCAAAATCTGGAGTTATTGAAATTACAGATGTAATCGATAAGATGGCAAAAGAATCAAAAGAAGGTGTTTATGCAACAAACCTAAGTTGCGAATACTTTAACATAAATTCGATGCAAGATTATTATCATGCCGTTTATGAAGTGAGAAATGATTTATTTTCCAAATTCAAATCAAGCCTTATCATTCCGACAAATAACAATGCGAGATCTATTACTGATGTAATAGTAGACTTTAAAGAAAAATTTCATGAGATTATTGTAATAGATAATGAATCTAAAGATGAAACTGTTGCTCTTGCAAAAAAAGAGAAAGTAAAAGTATATGAATTTCATGGGGAAGGAAACTCCAGTTTGTTAGGTGAACAAGTGCGAAAGGGTATTGAATATGCAACTGGGGATATCTTAGTTGTTGTTTCTCCTGATGGGTCTTTCCGTTCGAAAGATTTTCCTAAATTATTAGAGTATATGAAAGACTCTGATATGGTTATCGGAACCCGAACAACTAGGCAGATGATTGAACAAGGATCTAATTTAAAGCCTTTGTATCGATTGGTAAACCTATTTATGGGGAAATTAGTTGAAGTATTTTGGTGGGGACAAGAACCCCGATTTACAGATGCGGACTGTCATTTTTTCTCTATTTGGAAAGAATCCTATTCTCGAGTTAAGCTAGGATTGAAACAAGAGGATCGGCTCTTTATTGTTGAATTGATGATTGAAATTGTTCGGTCGCATATGCGCTGTATTGAAATTCCTGTTTCATATTTTAAGCCTGTAAACCAAATCGAATACCGAATCCGAGATATGGTTAAGGACTTTATCAAAATATTTAATATTATTTTATCCAAAAAGCTTATGTTAGGAGAGAATCGCAATGGCGAATAAAGTATTAGTGACCGGTGGGTGTGGATTTTTAGGATCTCATGTTTGTGAGCTATTTC